>CAMGDK010000102.1 GCA_946042285.1 uncultured Clostridia bacterium
AATGCAGTCTCTTGCTATTACCGACCACGGTAATATGTACGGGGCTGTTGATTTTTATAAGGCGTGTAAGGCAAACGGTATTAAGCCTATAATCGGCTGTGAGGTGTATGTTGCACCGAGAACTCGCTTTGATAAGGAAAAGGTGCTTGATAAGGATTATAACCACCTTGTCCTGCTTTGCGAGAATGAGACAGGCTATAAAAATCTAATCAATATGGTGTCAAGGGCTTATACAGAGGGATATTACTATAAGCCGAGGATTGATCGGGATTTGCTTGAAAAATATCACGAGGGACTTATCTGCCTTTCTGCCTGCCTTGCGGGTGAAATACCGCAGGCACTGCTTGAAAGGGATTATGAAAAAGCAAAGCGTATAGCACTGTGGTACAACGGCGTTTTCGGTCAGGGTAATTACTTTCTTGAGCTTCAGGACCACGGCTTGCCTGAGCAAAAGAGTGTAAACGAAAGTGTAAAGATGCTTTCAAGAGAAACCGGAATACCTCTCGTTGCCACTAACGATGTCCACTATATCGAGCAAGAGGACTCGAAAATTCAGCAGGTTTTAATCTGCATAATGACTAATAAAACTATCGGTGACGATACGGGACTTGAGTTCCATTCGCAGGAGTTTTACCTTAAAAGCGAGGAGCAAATGACTGCCTTGTTTGCCGATGTGCCTGAGGCTATCAATAATACTCAGTTGATAGCTCAAAGATGCAATTTTGATTTTGAATTCGGTAACACAAAGCTTCCGTATTACGAAACGCCTGACAATATGAATCATTTTGAGTATTTCAAAATGCTTTGTATGCAGGGTATGATTAAAAGATACGGTCAAAATCCGCCAAGGGAGTATTATGACCGCCTTGAATATGAGCTTGAAACTGTCGAGAAAATGGGATATACAGACTATTATCTCATTGTTGCGGATTTTGTGTCTTATGCAAAGAGCAGGGGTATCCCCGTTGGTCCGGGCAGAGGCTCGGGCGCAGGCTCAATCGCCGCTTACTGTATGGGTATTACCGACCTTGATCCAATGAAATATAATCTTCTTTTTGAGAGATTTCTTAATCCCGAGCGTGTGTCAATGCCTGATTTCGATATTGACTTTTGCTACGAGAGAAGAGGAGAGGTAATTGATTATGTAACAAAAAAGTACGGTGCCGACCATGTTGCACAGATTGTTACATTCGGCACTCTCGCAACCCGTGCCGCTATAAGAGATGTCGGCAGGGCAATGGGTATGCCTTACGCTGCAGTTGATACTGTTGCAAAGCTTATACCAAACGATTTTCATATTACCATTGATGAGGCTGTCAAAAAGTCAAAGGAATTGTCCTCGTTGATGACGGAAAACGAGCAGGTAAACGAGCTTATTGAAACTGCAAAAAAGGTAGAAGGCATGCCGAGAAATGCATCAACTCATGCAGCAGGCGTAGTAATCACACGCGATCCTGTTTCAAGCTATGTTCCGCTTGCAACAAATGACGGAGTGCCGGTCACACAGTATATAATGACATCGCTTGAGGAATTAGGTCTGTTGAAGATGGACTTTCTCGGCTTGAGAACGCTTACCGTTATTGATGATGCGTCAAAGTCGGCGGGAATTGATATAAACAGTATTCCTATTGACGATGAAAGGGTGTATAAGCTGTTTGCAAGAGGACAAACGGAGGGTATATTCCAGTTTGAGTCGTCGGGAATGAAGCAAATGCTTACAAATCTTAAGCCAAAGGCGCTTGAGGATTTGATTGCGGCAACATCGCTTTATCGTCCCGGTCCTGCAAAGCAGATAGACACGTTTATTGCAAATTCGCATAATCCGTCAAATGTTAAGTATCTAACCGATAAGCTCAAGCCTATCCTTGATAATACCTACGGATGTATGGTTTATCAGGAGCAGGTAATGCAGATTTTTAGAGAGCTTGCAGGCTATTCCTACGGTCGCGCTGACATCGTTAGGCGTGCTATGAGCAAGAAAAAGCTTGATGTCATGGAGCGTGAAAGAGAAACATTTATTTCAGGCTGTGCCGACAACGGTATTGACACAAAAACCGCCAATATCATATTTGATCAAATGTCGGACTTTGCAAAGTATGCATTTAATAAATCTCATGCGGCATGCTATGCGCTTGTTGCATACAGAACTGCATATTTAAAGGTTTATTATCCGGCTCGGTTCATGGCGGCGCTTATGACATCTGTGCTTGATCAGTCAAATAAAATTGCACGATATACCGCGGAGAGTAAGCGCCTCGGATTGAAGCTCGGACCTCCTGACATCAACAGCTCAATGCGTGGATTTACCGCAAATGACAATGTAATAAATTACGGCTTGCTCGGTATAAAAAATGTCGGCAGAGAATTTGTAGATGAAATAGTTGCCGAAAGAGAAAACGGCAAATTCACCGACCTTGTAGATTTCTGCACTCGTATGCAGGATAGCCATTTTAACAGAAGAGCCGCAGAAAGCCTTATTCGTTGCGGTGCTATGGATTGCTTTAAGGAAAACAGGCGTCAAATGCTTCAGGCGCTTCCATCTATCGTTACAAGCATTGAAAGCTATCGTCAAAACACAAAATACGGACAGGTTGGATTTTTTGAGTTAGACGGCGGTGATGCCATGGCGCCGGAATACGATATTCCCGATGTTGCGGAATTTCCCAAAAATGAGCTGCTTGAAATGGAAAAGGAAATGACAGGCTTGTATCTTTCAGGTCATCCGCTTGATAAGTATGACGACCTGTGCAGTGCTCTCGGATACACAAATCTTGCACAGCTTATTGATACTGACAGCGACGGCGCTTCATTCTATAAGGACAAAAGCGTTGTCAAAATCTGCGGAATAATTACTCACACCTCTCTTAAGCAGACAAGAAACGGCTCAACAATGGCGTTCCTGAAGTTTGAGGATATGTACGGCTCGATTGAGCTTGTAGTCTTTCCAAAGGTTTTGGAGAAATATAATAGGTATATATATGACGGCAGTATAATTTCCGTTGTCGGTAATCTGTCGCTTGAGGAGGAAAAGGAGCCGAAAATTCTTGTTAACGATATTTCAAATCCGCCTACTCAAAATGATTTGAAATCAAATCAAGGCGCAAAGCCACAGGGTAAGAAAAAGAGGGTAGGGCTTTTCTTAAGATTTAACAACAAAAATGATGAAAGGATTGCTCTTGCAAGGCGTGTTACGGCAATCTTTGACGGTAACACTCCGCTCTATTTTTACTATACTGAAAGTGGAAGCTATGAGCTTCAGCCAAAGCAGGATTTTGTTGAGGTTAACGAAACGGAAATAAATGAGCTTAAGCGTATTCTCGGCGACGACAATGTAGTATATGTCAAAAAAGATAGCAATAATTAACGACAATGCTTGACTTTTTTTGCCATTCAATATAAAATATAGTTTATATTGTTAATTATATATCAAACATTGTAGCTGTTTGCAGCTAATGAATATAGGAGGACTATATTATGAAAACAATTGCAGTATTAACAAGCGGTGGCGACGCACCGGGCATGAACGCAGCGATTAGAGCGGTTGTTCGTACAGCGTGTGAAAACGGAGTTAAGGTTTACGGCGTTATTCGCGGCTACAACGGTCTTATTAACGGTGATTTCATTGAGATGGATTTAAGATCCGTTTCCGATATTATCAACAGAGGCGGCACAATTCTTTATTCCGCTCGTTCGGTTGAGTTTGCCACAGAGGAAGGTATGCGCAAGGCTATCCGCACATGCCAGGAAAAGGGCATTGAGGGCGTTGTTGTTATCGGCGGTGACGGCTCATTCAGAGGCGCAAGAGATTTGTCTGAGCGCGGTATTCCGTGTGTAGGCATTCCCGGTACTATCGACAACGATATTGCTTGCTGTGATTACACAATCGGCTATGATACCTGCCTTAACACAATTATGGAAATGGTTGACAGGCTTCGTGACACAGCAGAGTCACACGACCGTTGCTCTGTTATTGAGGTAATGGGCAGAAGAGCAGGCTATCTTGCTCTTAATGCAGGTATTGCCTGCGGTGCAACATCTATTCTCATTCCCGAGATTGAGTTTGATATTGAAAAGCATGTAATCGAGAGAATGAAGAAGACACAGCGCACCGATAAAAAGCATTTCATCATCATCGTTGCCGAGGGATGCGGTGTTGATGTAGCAGAGCTTGCAAAGGAAATTCAGGCAAAGACAGGCGTTGAATCCCGTGCAACAGTTCTCGGTCATACTCAAAGAGGCGGTTATCCAACCGTTAAGGACAGAGTTATGGCAACCCGTATGGGTAACTATGCAGTTAAGCTTCTTATGGACAATATCGGTAATCGTGTTGTTGCCGCTCAAAAGGAGGATGTTGTTGATTACGACATCTTTGAGGCACTTAACATGACAAAGTCAATAGATTTAGAGCTTTACAATATTGCTCACGAGGTTTCAATTTAACATTAAAATCATCAGCTGTTCCGTCGTTTGTTGCGGAACAGCTTTTTTATGTAAAAATTGACTGTGCATCATAATTGTGATAACATGCTATTAACATCATTTTAAGGAGATAATTATGACCTACCCAAATCCGTTTATTGTACAAAGAGCCGATCCTTATGTAACAAAAGGACCTGACGGCTATTACTATTTCACTGCGTCGTATCCTGCATTTTACAGTGTTGAAAAGGGCTATGACAGAATTATATTGAGAAAAAGTAAAACCGTTGCAGGACTTGCCGAGGCACAGGAGCATACAATATGGAGGGCTCACAGCGATGGTGATATGGCAGTTCATGTGTGGGCACCCGAACTTCACTATATCGGCGGTAGATGGTATATCTTTTTTGCCGCAGCAGATAGTGATGATGTTTGGCACATTCGCCCTTATGTACTCAGGTGTAACGGCAACGATCCCGTAAATGACAGCTATGAGGAGCTTGGCATGATGCAGGCTGCCGACGGTGACAATACATCGTTTAAAGCTTTTTCGCTTGATGCTACATATTTTGAAAGCAATTCAAAGCATTATGTGATATGGGCGGAGAAAAGGGAGCTTTCTGTTTTAATGATGGCTCAAATTAACCCGACACAGCCGAATAAGCTTATCGGCATGCCTATGCTTTTATCAAAGCCGGAGTATGATTGGGAGCTTGTTAAGGAAAAGGTTAATGAGGGACCGAGCGTTTTGATGTCAGGTGATAAGGTTATTGTTTTCTTTTCTGCATCAGGCACAGGCGCAGAATATTGCA
>CAMGDK010000103.1 GCA_946042285.1 uncultured Clostridia bacterium
CCTAAGCCTTCGTCGGCAGCGTCAGATGTGTATAAGAGACAGCTTTACTATTACCCCGATTGAGTTGTATAAATTCTGCGTTTCACTTCAAAACACATTTTCTCATGACTTGTCCGCCTTGTTCTCTTCACAGCAAGGAACATCGTTGGGTGAAGTTGCGGCGAATGTAGTCGGATTTGTATTCAATCCGGGCGGACAGTTACTCAACGCATCGCTGTTTTATTTGGCTTGTTTGATTGCACTTGGTTACTGCGTTATCAAGGTATTTTTTGATAATCTCAAACGTGGAGGAATTCTGCTGATTCAAATAGCCGTAGGCAGTCTGTATATGTTTTCAATACCAAGAGGCTACGGAGATGGATTTACACAGTGGATAAAGCAGATTTTTGCTCTGTGTTTAACAACATTTCTTCAAACAACGCTGTTGTTTATGGGATTGCTCACTTTCAAAGATAATATGCTGCTTGGAATAGGAATTATGCTTTCATCGGCAGAGGTTCCTCGTATAGCAGAACGCTTTGGGCTTGATACAAGTGTTAAGTTCAATGTAATGAGTGCAATGCACATGACATCAACAGCCGTGCATCTTGCAAAGTCAATTGCAGCTTAACAGGAGGTAAAAATGATTTACACAGGAAAAATAAAAAGCATTGACCAAATCATAGTATCGGATCCGAGCTACGAAAAAGGTATTTGGTGCAGATACGAAAATGACAATGTCAATGCAAAGGATTGGATAGTTGATATCTTTATCCAAGAATACAATGAAAATGTTGAGGGACATAACATCAAGGGTATTGACCTTCAAATGATGTTAAGGGATCCAAGCATAACAGCAAGGATAAACGACAACTCTATTACCTATCCAAAAGAATTCAACATCAATGAATTCACAATTGGAATGGATACGGCAAGTGTTTCGATAGGCATCGATAAAAAAGCCGATACAATACGAAAAGAAAGAGGCTCATGGAATTGTAGCACAGCACTTAATACTCTTACCGATGGAGAATTCGGGTGCGTTTTTGAAGGTGTATCGGAAAAGACAGATCGTGTTGGATTTATATATATTTCCGGCTACCTTGATGACGATACAGGCTACAGCTTTGATGACGTTCTTAAATATTTGACAGAAAACCTTCAAATTGAAGGACTGACAAAAAACATATCGCAGGATGAAACCGAAATTGAAACCTTCCTTGTAGATAAGGATGGTATTGATGTCAGCCTTGCTACATGGTTTGATGTCGACAAAAAATTCGGCACTCATGTTAATGACGAGGACGGACATTGGGTAAATCTATATGCCTTATACAATCCGTCAACAGACAAATTGACCTGTCAATATTCTGTGGACACACCCGAAAAGATTACGCACTATCCATACACTCCAAGTCTTTATGAAAAACAGATGATAGAGAAGCTCATAAATGACTATTGTCTTAAGGAAGAACAATGCAATGCAAAAGATTTGTATGAATCCTTTATGAAATCGGACGAGGCAAAACATTATTTCGATTTCGGGGATGATGACTCAATCAATCTTGAAGCGATTGAATCTGCACTTAAGGAGTATTCGGCAGATATTGTATTATTCCATCTTTCAGAGGAACAGCGCAACTTATTTGCTGATTATTTTGAAAGCAGTATAGATTTCGCCGGTGTGTTACCACCAAATTTAACATCGGCTGATAAACAACTTTATGACTCTATAATCAGAGAAAGAATTGACGAATGTATGGGAGGTATAGAGCAGTGAAAAAGCAATATATCTATCCACAGAACATGAGAGCCTCCGCAACATTATGGTTATGGTCTTTAAGAGATTTTGCAATCATGATGGTAGGCGCTCTCTTTTCTGCGTTTGTCTTGGCAACGACAAAAATTGTAATACCTGCTGCAATAGTCGCCGTGTTTGCATTTTTAAGCATACGCACAGAAGATAACACAATACTCGACTATATACAGTATTCGGTTAAATACTTCATTTCAACACAGCAGTATTACGAATGGGGCTTGAAAAGCAAGCCTCAATCAGTTAAGAAAAAACCAAAGGAGGTTATATCTCGTGAAGATGTCAAAGAAAAAGCCTAAAAACACAGTTCAGGAGCTTATAGAAATTGAAACATTTTCAAAGTTTGGTCTTAAAACATCAAAGGGAGAAATTGCATATTTCGTAATTGCTCCCACCAACATATCAGTCCTTTCATACGAAAACATTCAGTTAAAGGTGTGGCATTTAATGCAAATCCTTTCTGCACAGCCTAACATTGAAATTACCTGCATTGATTCCTGCGAAAGATTTGATGATAATAAGAACTTTATGGTTGAAAGACTTTCAGAGGAAAAGAATCCCGCAGTAAAGCAATGCTTGGAAAAGGACATTGATTACCTTGATAACATACAAATTGAAATGTCAACCGCAAGACAATTTATGTTTTCTGTTCGTTTTCGCAGAGAAAAGGAAGAACAGATATTCAATCAAATCAACCGAGTGGAAAAAGCTATTGCAGAGCAAGGCTTTGAGGTTAAACGACTGAAAAAGAATGACATAAAAAGATTTCTTGCAATTTATTACGGCGCGTCAATGCAGGGCGAACTAATCCCGGACATTGACGGAAAGGATGCATTTGATGAAGAAAAGCTCAAAAAAGCGGTTATCTAATATTCTGATTATCATAAGTGAAATTCTCGTTTTGATAGGTATATGTGTACTCGGCTACGTCTACGCCAATTCTGTTAAGGCTGAACGCGATATGCAAAAATTCGAATACATATATGTTGATGAAAAACAGGATGAGGATGACATAACAAGCACCGCATACAAAGCTATTGATAACTGCGTAGCATGGCTTAAAGTCCCGGATACAAAAATAAGTTATCCGATTATGCAAAAGAAAAACAGTCCGCTGTACTATCTACACAAGGATGCATACGGAAATTACTCATATTCCGGAACTCCGTTTTTAGATGAGAGATGCGATATTAATTCAAGTCAAAATCTCATCATTTACGGACATAACATGCGTGACGGAACGATGTTCTCTCGTCTGATGAAATACAAGGACACCTCATATTGCAAGGCTCACGACAAGCTATATTTAGTCGTCAACGGAGAAAAAGTTGAATATCAACTATATGCAGTAGCAAAGGTCAATGATGACGATATATGGTACACCTTTATTGACAATGAAAATGAGAACATGTTCAACAATCTAATATCGTATATTCAAACCAAATCCCTATACATATCTGATACAGATGTAAAGTATGGGGATTCTTTCATTACACTGTCAACCTGCGAATACACAAGAGAAAACGGCAGGTTAATCATTATAGGAACAAGGAGTGAATCTAATGTTTAAAAAGAAAAAGGTTGAACTGACAGAGGAAGAAATTGAGGAAATCAGTATTAAGGATTTCTTTGACAGAATTCTTCCGTCAACAATCAAATTTTCAACGGATCACTATATTATCGGTGATTCATACCGATGTGTGTGGGCAATAAAGGAATACCCGCCTACCACAGAAGAACTCGCACTGTTTTCACAGCTCGCCGACAGAAACAATGTTTCTCTTCGGCTCTATTCAAGAATCGTTGACGCACTTGAGCAGAGGAAGATTATTCAAAATGCAACTCGCAGAAACAAGCTACATACAGGCTCCGATGATGCACTTGAAAACATCAATGCAGAAGGAAACCTTCAGGATGTAGTTACGCTCATAGCTGAACTGCGAAAGAATAAAGAGCCCCTGCTCCACTGCGCAGTGTATCTTGAACTCAAAGCAGACTCAATGCAGAAGCTCCGTGAACTGCAATCGGAAATTCTTATGGAGCTTACCCGTTCCAAGATGTCTGTGGACAGGCTTACTCTTCGCCAAAAGGAAGGCTTCCTCGCTGTTAATCCAACAGGATACAATGTATTCAGAGAACAGTTTGAGCGAGTATTACCTGCATCATCTGTTGCAAATCTTTACCCATTTAATTATTCAGGTAAAACAGATCCAAAAGGCTTTTTTATCGGCAGAGATAAATACGGCACAAACATCCTTGTTGACTTTGACCGCAGAGCCGAGGACAAAACCAATGCAAACTGCTTAATACTCGGCAATTCAGGACAGGGTAAGTCATTCCTATTGAAGCTGATTCTAACAAACCTGCGTGAATCGGGAAAGAATATAATTTCTCTCGATCCGGAAGCAGAATATGAGGAATTAACAAAGGCTCTCGGTGGTTGTTATATTGACTTTATGTCAGGCGAATATATCATCAATCCACTCGAACCGAAATCGTTTGGCGAGGCCGACAAGTTTTATGAGCAGAACGATCCCGAAGCCTTTAGAAAGGCTACCCGCCTTTCACAGCACATAGCTTATCTTAAAGACTTCTTTAGGGCTTACAAGGATTTCAATGATGAACAGCTTGATACACTTGAAATCATTTTAACGAAGCTCTACAAGAATTTCGGTATAACCGATTATACTGACTATGACAAGCTGAAGGCTACCGATTATCCGATTATGTCAGACCTGTATGAACTGCTCGATAAAGAATACAAGGGCTACAATCACAACATAAAGAACATTTACCGACAGGAAACTCTTCAGGAGCTTTGTCTCGGTCTCAATTCAATGTGTGTCGGAACGGAAAGCAAATACTTTAATGGTCATACAAACATTATTGACGATCAGTTCTTATGCTTTGGCGTAAAAGGTCTTCTTGATACAAACCGAAGGCTTAAGGATGCCATGCTCTTCAATCTTCTCTCATACATGACAAATGAGCTCTTAAGCAAGGGAAACACCGTAGCAGCCATTGATGAGTTATATCTATTCCTTACAAATTTGACTGCTATTGAATATATCCGCAATGCTTCAAAAAGAGTTCGTAAAAGAGATTCGGCAGTAATCCTTGCAAGTCAGAATATTGAGGATTTTATGCTGGACGGAATCAAGGAGTTTACAAAGCCCTTGTTCTCCATCCCGACTCATCAATTTCTGTTTAACGCGGGAAATATTGAGCCAAAAACATATATGGATATTATGCAGTTAGAGCCTTCAGAATTCGACCATATCAAATATCCGGAACGAGGCACCTGCCTATATCGCTGTGGAAACGAAAGATACTTGCTTCAAGTCATTGCTTCCGATTTTAAGGAGAAGATGT
>CAMGDK010000104.1 GCA_946042285.1 uncultured Clostridia bacterium
AGGCGAAAAACGCCAAAAATGGCTTAGACTCGATGTCTAAGCCATTTTTCATATCGTCAGGTCGCTGTAATTATTTCGGGCGGTAATATCCACCTCTACGAGCCATTTCTGATTTTTATACTTTCGGCGTGGTTCAGCCCACTTTATCGACAGTCTGTGACAGGCATCATTGTGCCTGTCTTTTTTTGTTTAGTTTATTTACTTTTGTCGGTTAAATATGTATAATTACCTTATGATACCAAGATGTGTGCGAAATCATGTATTTCGATTGTCAAAAGGAGGATTTTATGGGGAACAAAATCTTAACTCACGGTATTAAATTTAAAGACAAGATAGGATACGCCATGGGTGATATGGGCGGACTGCTCACATTTTCGCTCGTTGGCGCATTTCAAAATAAATTTTACACAGATGTTCTTAACATCAGTCCGGCAAAAATAATTACTCTTATCTTAGTCGCTCGACTTTGGGATGCAATCAACGATCCTATTTGGGGTGCGTTTATCGACTCTCGCAAGCCGACAAAGCAGGGCAAATTCAGGCCGTATATATTCTGGTTTTCCATTCCGCTTGCAGTGTCGGCAGTGCTGATGTTTACGGTTATACCGGGCTTGAGCGAAGCAAAGTATTTGCTTTTTGCCTATATAACATATATCCTTTACGGAATGATGTACACTGCGGTTAACATTCCATACGGCTCGCTCGCGTCAGTTGTAACAGATGATGAAAAGGAGCGTTCGTCGCTCTCTATGTGGCGCTCAATCGGTGCAGGCATCGGCGGACTGCCGGGTACGATTCTTCTGCCTATGATTGTTTACACAACAACAATAAGTGCCGACGGTACAAAAATTCAAACGCTTAACGGTTCAAGGCTTACAATCGGAGTAACGATTTTGGCAGTTATTTCGGTTGCCGTGTTCCTTTGTCACTACAAGCTTACAAAGGAACGAATTGCTCCTGCAAAAAAGCAAAAGAGCGAGTACAATGTTTTCAAAACCATCGGCGACCTTCTCAAAAACAGACCGTTTGTTATGCTGAGCCTTGCGGCAATGCTTTTAATGGCATTTCAGTTTTATTATCAGTCAACATACACTTATTTGTTTGCCGATTATTATCATAATGCAGGTCTTTATTCAATGGTTACGATTTGCACATATCTTCCCATGGCAATCCTTATTCCTATCATGAATAAGCTTATTGACAGATTCGGCAAAAAGGAGCTTTGCGCCTTCGGCATGGCGTTTGCTTCAATCGCAAGCTTCGTGCTTTTCTTCATCAAAACAGGCAATCCTTATGTATTTTTAGTGTTCACATTCTTATCCGGTCTCGGTCAAACATTTCTTGTGCTTGAAATATGGGCGCTCGTTATGGATGTTATCGACTATCACGAAATCAGAACACATCGTACCGAGGAGGGCACTGCCTATGCATTTATTTCGTTTACAAGAAAGCTTGGTCAAACGCTTGCCGGTGTTGGATTAAACGCTTTGCTTGCAGTTATTCATTACAGCAGTGATGCCTCTGCAAACGGTCAGGCATTGCCGGATGATGTGCTTGATAAGCTTTACGGCATCTCAACTCTTGTTCCTGCTGTCATTCTCGGACTTATGGCGGTTATACTCGCTTTCGGATATAATCTTTCAAAGAAGAGGCTCGTATCTCTGCACAGGGAGATTGAGGAGATTAGACAGAATAAGGAATAGTTGATTATGATAAAGCTTTACAGCAATAAGAAGCTGCTGCCGCCGCTTGCACTGATGTGCGCAGTCTTATGGGCAATGGCATATCCCTTAATAAAGCTCGGGTATCAGGAAATGTGCGTTGCATCGGATGATTTGGGCGGCAAGATTTTGTTTGGCGGTGTACGATTTTTCTTTGCAGGATTGTTAGTTCTGCTATTCAATTTTAAAAGCAGTATAAAGACAAGAATAACAAAAAACGCTTTTTGGTGGATATTGCTTTTTGCGTTGATAAATACATCGCTTCACTATATGTTTTCTTATATCGGGCTCGGGCATGTTCAAAGCTCGAGAGGTACCATTTTGGACTCAACAGGCAGCTTTATGCTTATTATATTGTCATGCATAATGTTTGCCGATGACAAAATGAGTATTTACAAGGTGCTTGGTTGCATTTTAGGCTTTGGCGGAATCGTTTTAATAAATATTCAGCCGAATGAAAGCCTGTTTGAAAACATCTCATTCAGCGGTGACGGAATGATTTTTTTGAACGCCGTTTGTGCCGCGTTTGGAGGAGTTGTCAGCAGGATTGTGTCGAAGAAAGCCGACATGACCTTTGCAACAGGACTGAGCATGGCTGTCGGCGGTGCGATTATGTGCGCCGTAGCGCTGATTATTAAGCCTAATGCTGCTTGGAGAATGTCCGTTAAGGCGGTACTGATTATCATTGCGTTGACTGCAATATCAGCCGTCAGCTTTACGGTATATAATTCGCTTCTTGCGTATCATCCCATAAGCACGGTTGCAATATATAATGCGTTTATTCCGATTTTCGGCGTTATGTTTTCTGCAGTAATTCTAAATGAGCAGATGTCATATAAATATTATGTGGCAGGCATTATGGTTACGGTAGGTATTGCCTTGGCAAACAAAAAAGCAAAGGACAGAAAATAAACGATTTTGTAAAAAAATGTTTACTTTTTTGCTTTAATGTATTATTATATTAAGAGAGCAACGGAGTTCTGAGGGCACTCTGTTGCTCGTTTCATTTTAGGAGGATTTAAGAATATGAAAAACTTAGGCTATTACAACGGAAAATATGACGAAATTGAAAGCATGAGCATACCTATGCTTGACAGAGTTTGTTGGTTTGGTGACGGTGTTTACGATGCTACATATTCACATAATCACAAAATCTTTGATTTAGATGCTCATATTAACAGATTTTACAACAGCGCAAAGCTTCTTGACATTGATATGCCAATGGAAAAGGAGGAGTTTGTTGCGCTTCTTAAGGATTTAGTGCTTAAGGTTGACGACGGCGACCAGTTTGTATATATGCAGGTTACTCGCGGCTCGGGACTGAGAGGTCATGTTTATTGCAAGGGTGACCAGAATAAGACAAATCTTTGGATTACACTTACTCCGTCGCCTGTTGCCGATACATACAAGCCGATTGATGTAATAACCTATGAGGATAAGAGATTTCAATACTGCAATGTTAAAACATTAAATTTAATTCCGTCTTGTCTTGCGGCAACCGCAGCGGCAAGAAGTGATTGTGAGGAGGCAATCTTCCATAGGGGTGACATTGTTACCGAATGTGCTCATTCCAATGTGTCAATCTTCAAGGATAACAAGGTAATCACTCACCCGCTTGATGACAAGGTGCTTCCGGGTACGGCAAGAATAAGATTGCTTGCATTCGCTCAAAGGCTTGGATACGGCGTTGAGGAAAGAGAATATACTCTTGACGAGCTGATGAATGCCGATGAAATTGTTGTTCATTCAACAGGCTCATTCTGTATCCCTGTTAAAACAGTTGACGGCAAGGCAGTAGGCGGCAAGGCACCGGAGATGCTAAAGACAATTCAGGATGCGCTTGTTGCGGATTTTGAGGAGCAGTGTAAGGCTGACTGAATAGGAGTACAAAATGGATAAAAGAGAATTAACTCTTCTTAACATAGGAGAAAATCTTGATTCTTTAATGAATCTTGATCCAAGGGGATACGGCGTTTGCCGAATTCTGTATGACGGCTCAAGAAAATATACAGGTGAGCCTACATCAACTCATGCCGCAAAGGGACTCGTTAAGAATGTCAAGGCAGGCGAGAAGGTATATATTTTAACCGGATTTATTCTTCTTCCGTGGGAGGAGGCTGAAACGGACGGCATCATCTCATCAACGATGCTTGCTCGATTTTTGATTAGGGCGTTCGGTGCAAAGCCTGTTATGATTGTTCCCGAGCAGTGCACAAAGGCAGTAATTGCCATGAGCAAGGTGCTTGGCTTTTATGTCACTACCGATATTGATAACATCGGCGACAACGAGGCTTGCATTGTTGAATTTACAAAATCAATGGATGAAGCGCCTGTGCAGGCAGATGAGATTTTATCTCACGGCTTACCGTGTGCCGTCATCTCAAACGAAGCACCCGGTAGAAATAAAAACGGATATTATCATAATGCAGTCGGTGTAAACACAACAGATGTAGAGGCTAAATACGATGTTCTGTTTAAGAAATGTCAGGACCTCGGAATATATAATCTTTCAATAGGTGATTTGGGTAACGAAATCGGCATGGCAGCTATTGAGGAGCATATCAGAGAGTATATACCCTACGCCGAGGAGGGCGGCTGCAAGGCAGGCACGGGATTTGGTATTTTAGCCGATTCTGCTGCCGATAATATTATCACTGCCACTTGCTCCGATTGGGGCTGTAATGCTCTTATGGCGGCGACTGCATTTTTACTCGGTGATACGGAATTGTTCCACACTCAGCAGGAGCAGTCTGTTGCCATGGATGCCGCTGCTCAGGCAGGTATGCTTGATATGTACGGCGAGGCAAGACCTTTTATAGACGGAATAGGTAAAAATATAAATCTTCCTATGGTTTCAATGATGAAGGCGCTTATTGAGTATCCTCCTACTGTTGAGGACAAGACACAGGCGTGGTTTGAAAATACACTCAAAAAGGGATTTTTTACAAGATGATTTACTCTTTTTTGCATAATGCAGACACTGCTGTTACAGTTCAATTTAAAAGTGAAATAAGCGAAGAGGTCAATTCTCAGGTTACTGCATTGGCAAAAAGAATTGAGCAAAAGAAAATATCAGGCGTGATTGAGCTTGTCCCGACATTTTCTTCATTAACAGTGTTTTATGATTGCTCTGTTATCAGCGCAAGGACATTGGAGAAAAGAATTAAAAGGCTCATAAATAAAAAATCAAACAAGGGCAAAAGCGTGTCAAGAGTATGGAATATTCCTGTTTGCTACGACGATGAGTTTGCTCTTGATATGGCAAATGTTTGCGCTCATACGGGACTTGACAGAGATGAGGTTATCAGGCTTCATAC
>CAMGDK010000105.1 GCA_946042285.1 uncultured Clostridia bacterium
GCTGTGAGAGCGATTGATGTTGCGTTAACAAGAACATCAATTATTGCAAATGTGTATGTCTTTGTAGTTTCTCTGTTGTAATCATCAACAACCGTTGCAGTGATATTGATATATCCCTTGCCGTCGGCAGTCTTTGTGATTGTGGCGGTATTGCCGTTAATCTCTGCCGTACAGCCGTTCTCGCCCGAGGCTGCAAGCTCTGATGATTTAACCATAGCACCGTCGTTGAGAGCAAGCTGTAAATCTGCCTGACTTGTGTCTGCGTTCACCTCAATGAGCGCACCGCTTTCAACAACCTCACCGTTGTAGGTGATTGAAATTTCAGGAGCGATAAACTCGTGTCCTTCAAGCTGTGCCATAGCCTCTGTAAGTGCCGTGCAGGCTAAATCAATTTCGTCCTGTGTGGCATAAACATTACCGTAAACATCAACCGCTTTAAGATATGCCTCGTTAAATGCAGTACCGTAATCATAAGCGTAATCCTTATAATCAATAGCGCCTGCCTCGTCGATTGCCGCCTTAAGTGCCGTTGTGTCCCATGTTGTATATGCCTGAATTGTTGCGGTGTAGCCACCGTCTAAGGTTGTTGCGGTAATTGTTGCAACGCCCTGTGAAATGAATGTTACCGTGCCGTTGTCATCGACTGTTGCAACATCCGGATTATCCGTTACAAACAAGCACTGCTTAACAACTGCCGAGGAAAGATTTGAGTTGTTTGTGTTTGTAACAACCGGTTCAAGATTTACCGTTTGTGCAGGAGCACCGAATACCATTTCGTCTGCAAAGCCGACACCTGTTGCGCCGTATCTTACGAATGAAACATAAATGCTTGATGAATAGCTTTCGTTTCTTATGTTAGTTACCGTGCATGTAACAAGTGTTACACCTGCCAATGCAGAATTATTTATCAGTGTACCCTCTTGGTCAATTGTAATATTCTCGTTTGACGATGTCCACTCAATCGATGTATAAATCGCATCTGCCGGAAGAATATCCGCGTTAAGCTGAATTGACTTGCCGTTGATTGATGTACCTGTATATCTTACAAATCCCGGATTAACGGATTGAACAGCGGAATCCTCAACATAGCTGATGTTAATACCTGTTGCGGCAATATATGGCTTAAGATTGCCGTAAGCCTCCTCAAGCTGTGCAAGCATAGCGTTAACCTCTGCCTGCGTTGCCTTGCCGTCATTTATCATTTGCTGAGCCTCGGCAAGCCTTGCAGAAAGAACATCAACCGTATCCTGAGTATAGGTGTATGAGTCCTTAACACCTTCAATGTGGTTAAAGTACTCATTATACTTCAGTGCAAGCGTTGAGAAATCCGTTGAGACATTAACAGTAAACGAATCTGTATATCCGCCGTCAAAGGTCTTTGCGGTGATTGTTGCGGTACCCTTATCGGCAGGGATTAAATTACCGTTTGCATCAACCGTTGCAACATCTGTGTTGCTTGATGTCCAGAATACTGTCGGAAATTCGGAGTTACCCGAAAGCGTGTACTCAATCGGTGTTGCACCTGCTGTTGCGAGAAGGCTCATTGACTCCTGTGTAATATCAATGCCTGTGCATGTCTTGTCAGACATTACAACACTAATAAGTCTTTCGGTAGTTCTGTCATAGTTATCTGTAATTGTTGCCTTAACTACTGCCCACGCACCCTTGTCGTGACCGTTGTTTGGAGTAAGCGTGATTTGAGAATTACTTACAGATGATTTCATCTTATTTGACGACTCAACAGACCAGCTTATCGCCTTATACATGGAATTGCTCGGATAAGCGGATGCAGTGATTTTTACATCGTTGTAGTCGTTATAGTTTGAATAGCCTGAAGAAAGGTTAACCGACAATGAATCGTTGCTGCCGACAGTACCGGTTGAAACCTGTGTGGAGCTGTTAGTAAGCGATCTCTTGTAGGTTGTGTAGCTGAGGTTGACGCCTTCAACCTTAATATATGGATGCATAATCATACTGTTGTATGCACCTTGAAGAGTGTATGCATACTCGTCAATCTCTTCTTGGCTCAATGTATTATCGGTCATAGCGATAACCGCATTGTCGTAGGCAACCTTAAATGCATTGCCGTAGGTTGCGTCGTAGTCCTTATAATCTACTGCGCTGCCTGCCTCGATTGCCGCCTTAAGTGCGCTTCTGTCACCCTCTGACGAAACCTGACACTCACCGGTAACACCGCCGTCGTAGGAAACCGCCCTTACAACAGTTGCACCGGCGCTGACAAAGGTTACAAGACCTGTTTGGTCAACGGTTGCAATGCTTTCGTTGTCGCTCTCCCAATAGTAATCCTTGATGCTTGCGGCACCCGCATGTATAAGCGATGAGCCTGTCGGCTGAACCGTACATGCAAGCTGATGAGTTGTGCCAATAGGACCTGAAATACTGCTCTCCGACAAGTCAAGTGATGTAACGGGATAGTACGAATATGAAACCCATACAGAGTCTGTAAACTGACTGCCGAAATGGTCTGTCACCGTACAAGTAATCATACCGTAGCAGCTGCTGTTCTTTGTAGGTGAGCATTTACCGTCCGATGTAACGGAAATATCCGTTGTGGAGGATTCCCACTTAACAGAAGCGTAGGAGCCGTTGTTAGGATAAAGCCTTACATTAAGGTCGAGAACAGCGTTCTTGTAGCTGATACCCTCTGACAAAAGGCTTAAGTCGTACTGATAAAATTCGCTTGTAGGCTCGCCGTCGAGGTAAAGCTCTATGCGCTGAATGTAGTTGTACTTCTCAAGTGAGTTGTATGATTTTTCGAGCTTTGCATACATTGCGTCAACCTCATCCTGTGAGTATCCGCCTTTTTCAATCATAGCCTGTGCCTCAGCCATGGTGCTTGTGAAATTCTCCCATGTATCAGGGTAATAGTTGACGCTGTTAAGCTGCAAATCGTTATACTGCTGAATAAGAAGCTGAAGATTTGAGTAATTTGTAACAACATTAACCGCACACTGCGCAACAAAGCCGCCGTCGTATGTGGTGCAGTAAATTATGCAATCACCGCCGCGATTGAAGAATACCTTGCCGTTTTGATCAACCGAAGCAATTTCATCGTCGCTTGAAGACCAATAAACATCCTTACAGCTTGCACCGCCGACAAGCTTGTCGGGATAAACTGTTGCCTCAAGCGTTTGAGATTCGCCTATTTTACCGCCTACAATGCTGTCTGTATTAAGGCTGACGCCTGTTGCGACGGTCTTTGCAAATGAGATATACACGCTGTCGCTTATCTCGTTGCCCATGTAGTCCTTAACCGTGCATGTAATTCTTGCCGAGCAAGGATCGTTAACCGTCGGCTTGCAGTTACCGTTTTTATCAATGGAGATATTTGGATTTGATGATGTCCAAATAACATCGCTGTACATTGCGTTTTTCGGCATCAGCTTATAATCAAAGCTGAAGCTGTATTTTTCATAGCTTTGTGAGCCGACCTCGACTGTAATATGGTCGCTGTCAAGCTTTGTTTTGTTTGCACCGAGAATATCTACTCCCGTGATGCTGACAAATCCGCCGAGCTTGTAGAATGCAAACAAAAGCTGTCTTGCAGTTGTGTCGCAAACGATTTGAGAAGCCATCGGCTCGTCGTATAAAACATAGTACGCCAAATCAAGCTTTCTCATATATTCGTTGTACTGCACTCTGTTTTCGGTTGTACGCTTAACAACCGTATTGTCACAAAGATTTACAATGTTTTTCAAATATTCCTTGTCAGGAAAAACAGTAACCTGTGTTGTGCCTACAATACCGCCGTCTGCCGAAACGCAGTAAAGCGTTGCCGTGCCGACATCCTGCGCAGTAATCACTGCATCTCTGTTATCATTCGTCTTTGTTTCAACGGTGAAAATCGACTCATCGCCCGAATACCAATTACACTTGTAGCACGCGTATGCAGTACCTGTCCAGCTACCGTCAAAGCTAATCGTGTGGGTAACATCGGTGCTTTTACCTCTTATAAGCTTGATATTGCTTTGGTCGATCGAATTTTCCGTTACATAGTTTCTTGTAACGCAGACAGTGATTACATTTGAAGCAATATGACCGTCTGCCGAAACTGCATATACATTAAATGTGTCTGCAACCTCATGGCCTGCCTTTTGCTTGATTGTTGCAGTGTGAGTATCCTCAGAAATCTCTTGGCTGTAATTGGAGTTATCGACTACCCATGTAAGATTTTTGTTTGATGCATTTGCAGGCTCAACCGTTGCGCTGATGATTGCACCGTTGCCGGCATAGCCCTCCATAACACCCTTATGTATTGTTACATAGGTATAATCCTTGCCGTTGATTGTGACTGTATTTACTCTGTTAAGGTCACCGTTTGATGTGCCGTCAAGCGCAGTGATTGTAATGCTTGAAACGGGGATACCGTTTGTAACATCAAACTCCCTTATAAACGAGCTGATTTCGTAGAAATTACCGTTTGACAGATAATATCCCGTTTGTGCCTTAACGGCAATCGTAGTTACACCGCCGTTTACGCAGGTGTAGTGACCGTTGCTTGTGATAATACCCAAGCCGTCGGTTGCCGGCTCGTCGGGGGTTGCCCACATGTAAACAGGGTTTTCCTCCTCGTCCACACCTGTTTTGATACCCCACGAAATATAGAGGTTTTCCGACTCGGCAATTCTTTGAGGGAATACACAGTAGAGGTAATCCGTTTCCTCCCCCATTTCAAGATAACTCTTGCCGGTTATCTCAACATCGGACAGATACTTACCTGTTTTACCTGTTACCGTGATTGTAAACGGCTTTTCAACGCCGTTTGCCGCAGACACTGCATAAATCGTGCACTGATTTGCCGAAAGATTACCGAGCGAGCCGCCTGCATCACGACCTGTTACTATACCTGTTTGCGGATCAACATACGCAACATTGGGATCTGATGAACGCCATGTTACATCGGTTGTGTCACCTGTTGACGGAACAATGTCCTTAAGTGAAAGCTGAATTTGTGAGCCTTCCTTAACGCTTGTAG
>CAMGDK010000106.1 GCA_946042285.1 uncultured Clostridia bacterium
CCTAAGCCTTCGTCGGCAGCGTCAGATGTGTATAAGAGACAGATATAATATATTGATAATATTAAGGAAGGAAAAAGTAATGCCTTATTATGTAAACGAAAAATGCCCTGTTTGCGAAAAGCCGTTTGACGAGCATGACGATATTGTTACATGTCCGCATTGCGGCACACCGCACCACAGGGAATGCTATAACTCGCTCGGTCACTGCGCAAACGAGGATAAGCACGGCGAGGACTTTTCTTTTAAGCCGTCCGTCAGTGAGAGTGCAGTGTTAAAATCCAAAGGCAGTGCAAAAATCGGCGAATACTATCAGCCGAGCGCGAGCAATTCAAATAGTGACGGCAAGGCAAAATGTGTCAACTGCGGTGAGGAGCTTGAGGACTCTGCCGTTTTCTGCAACAAGTGCGGTGCAAGGCAGCCTGCGCCAAGGCTTAGCAGCTTCAGCAATCCTCCTATGTTTTCGATGCCGACGGTTGCTCCCGAAAAGCCGAGGTACAAGGATGACGAGAGCATAGAGGGAGTTAAGCTTAACGAGATTGCGTCGATTATCAGGTCAAACGCAGAGCGCTTTGTTAATATTTTCAAATCCGGCAAGCGAATTTCTTGGAATTGGGGAGCATTCGTTTTCGGTCCGTATTATCTTTTCTTTAGGAAGATGTACAAGGAGGGCGCGCTCTTTCTTGCACTCAGGCTTACAATGTCGCTCATAAATCAGGGTGTTCACGCAAAAGAGTACAACGCCTTTGCAAGCTTTGTTGTGTCAAATCTTGACGCGCTTCGCAATCCTACTCAGGAGCTTGCCGAGCAGCTGATGCCGCTTTATGAGGCAATTCTTCCGTTTATGCTTATTCAGCTCGGCGGAATGCTTTTAATCAATATTATTATTGCGCTGTTTGCCGATAATATTTACAAGGACAGAGTTATTACAATAGCAAAAAAGGTTAATCAAAAGCTTGACGAGGGCGGTCGCTTCGGTCAAACAATCGGCTTTTTCGATACGGAGTCGCAGCTTACACAGGAGGAGATGAAATCGCTCTACCTCAGCAAGCTTGGCGGAACAAGCATTTTTGCTCCGCTTTTTGCATACCTTGTGTATGACCTTGTGACATCGTTTATTGCAAAGCTGTAATTATATTTTCAAAGGCTGTAATTACGTTTTCATTCGTTTTATGAGGGGGAAATGAATTGAAGGTAAAAAAAGCGATTATTCCGGCTGCAGGCATGGGAACAAGAGTTCTTCCCGCATCTAAGGCAGTGCCGAAGGAAATGCTCAACATTGTTGACAAGCCGGCTATTCAGTATATTGTTGAGGAGGCGTTTGCATCCGGCATTGAGGATGTGCTCATCATCACAAACAGAGGAAAGGGCGCTATCGAGGATCACTTTGACCATGCGTTTGAGCTTGAGTCGAAGCTTGCAGGCAACGAAAGCAAAAGGAGTCTTTATGACGATGTGGTGGCTTGCAGCAATTTCGGAAACATCTATTTTATTCGTCAAAAGGAAACAAAGGGATTAGGTCACGCAGTTCTTTGCGCAAGGAGCTTTGTCGGCAACGAGCCGTTTGCAGTCCTTTACGGCGATGACGTTATTATTTCGGATACTCCCGTTACAAAGCAGCTTTGCGATGCCTATGAAAAATACGGCAAGGGCACGGTAGGCGTAAGCGAGGTGTCCGACGAGGCAATAACAAAATATTGCTCGCTTGAGGTTGAGCATATTGAGGGTAATTGCTACAATTGTACAGACATGATTGAAAAGCCGTCTGTCGAGCAAATTATGTCAAATTATTCAATCCTCGGCAGAGTCGTTATGCCGCCGGAGATTTTTGATATTCTTGAGGATACTCCGCTCGGAGCAGGCAACGAGCTTCAGCTTACAGACGCCATGAAGACTCTTGCAAGGACAAAGGGAGTCGTTGCAGTTGACTACGAGGGTACAAGATACGATATGGGCAACAAGCTCGGTATCCTTCAGGCGAATATTGAGGTTGGCTTAAAGCATCCCGAGATAAAGCAGGAGCTTAAGCAATACATAAAGGAGCTTGCAAGGGAGCTTGATTAAATAAAATAAACGGAAAGGACAGCAGGACGGCTTACCTGTTCTGCACTCTTTAATTATGATTAAGATTGAACGCACAAGCGTTATGAATTTCGATAACGCTATGAGGGGCGCACGCAACCCTATGAACTCTTGGGGCAGATACGATTCATCGTTTGATGAAAACGGCAATTTCGTTTTCGGTGAGAATGACCTCAGCCTCGCAAAAAGACTTTGCAGGGCAGGCACGGACCACAGAAAATTTGTTAGAATGATTATGGTGAGTGTTGATGTTACTGCACCTATGTATTGGTGGAAGGAGTATGACACATACAAGGTGTCAACCGTAGCAAACTCCACATCAACAATGCACAAGATTACATCAAAGCCGTTTGAGCTTGCAGATTTCTCCGTTGACCACATGAACCAAGAGGGAATTGACGCTATGGAAAAGCTCATTGCAACTCTTGAGGATTTAAGATTGAGATATATTGAGACAAAGGATAAGGAGCTTTGGTACACTATCATTCAGCTTCTTCCAAGCTCATATAATCAAATGAGAACATGCACACTCAACTACGAAACTCTTTGCAATATCTATTACGCAAGGAAGAGTCACAAGCTTGACGAGTGGCACACATATTGCGATTGGATTAAGGAGCTTCCGTATTTCAGTGAGCTTTTTATTGAGAATTTTGAAAATAACGAGGACTGATTAAATGCCGCAATATTATTACACTCCGCCGGGATTTAACAATTACGGCACGAGCTACGCCGACGATGAAAGAGCGAGAGCACAGCGCGAGCTTTTACTGCGCCAAAGGCGTGAAAAAAGCGAGCTTCGCAGATTCGGTATATTTTTAGGCTTGGCAACAATTTCATATTTGTTAATTCAAGTGCTGCTTGCAGCGGGATTGCAGGCAGTGGGGCTGTATGATTTGTTTACGAGCAACACTATCTTTCAGTATGCCGTTACGATTGTCGGTGTGTCCTTTTGCGCAGTAGCACTGCCGTTTTTGATTGTTGCACTCATTAACAGAAAAAGGTATTGCTACCCGATTGTTCCAAATAAAAAAATAAGCCCGTCAAGGTGTATTGCGTGGGTGCTTTTCGGTCTTGGCTGCTGCTCTGCTTCAAACATTGCAGTCAACTATGTTATTCAGCTTGTAAAGACTGTTTTTAACCGTCAGCTCACACAGGGCGACACGGCAAAGCCGAGCAATATTGTTGAGTGCTTGTTTGAGCTTATCGCAATAGCGGTTATCCCTGCAATATGTGAGGAGCTTGCAATGCGTTGCTGTGCACTTCAGCTGCTGAGAAAATACGGCGCATCGTTTGCAATCGTAACTGTCAGCGTTGTGTTTGGACTTCTTCACGGTAATGTAATTCAATTTTTATTTGCGTTTCTTGTTGGATTGGTGCTTGCGTATGTCACTGTTAAGACGCAGAGCATCGTGCCTGCAATTTTTATTCACATGCTCAACAACGGCTTGTCCGTCATTCAGGATTTACTAAGGCTTTTGGCATCGCAAAAGGCGAGCGAATATTTTGTTTCGGTAATATTTATTGTGTTTATTGTCGGCGCAATCGCCTCTGCCGTATATCTTTTCTTCAAAAAGGAATTCAGCATCAGGCTTGATAAGGGCAACACAGTGCTTTCAACAGGCGAAAAGATTAAAGCCTTTTTCTTCCCCGGTATGATTGTTCCGTTTGTCGCTTTGATATTGCTGACACTTACAACAATTAAAAAAATGTAGCTATGAGAAATACGATTGACGAAAAATTCATGCTCGAGGCAATGGAGCTTGCAAGGATAAGCGCGCTCGAGGGCGAGGTGCCTGTCGGCGCGGTTGTTGTTAAGGACGGCGAAATCGTCGGCACGGGTAGAAACAGGCGAGAGCTTGGCAAAAACGCGCTCTACCATGCAGAGCTTGAGGCTATTGATAACGCCTGCAAAAAATTATGCGGCTGGCGGCTTTGGCAGTGTGATTTGTATGTAACGCTTGAGCCGTGCCCGATGTGCGCAGGTGCGATTATCAATTCGCGCATAAAACGAGTTGTGTTCGGTGCAAGCGACGGCAAGGCAGGCTCGTTTGGATCGGTTGTCGATTTTAACGAGATACCGTATAACCATAAGCCTGAGGTTGTCGGCGGCGTGATGGGCGATGAATGTTCATCTCTTTTAACGGAATTTTTTTCAAATTTAAGGCAAAAAAAACAGAATAAGGATTGACAAATTTATTCGTTTGTTTTACAATCTACTCAATAAGTCAGGGGTGCCTTGGGATTTGAGCTCCCATCGCTGAGATTATACCCTCGAAGCAGTCCGGTAATGCGGATTGTGTAGATGTATAGCGTATTTCGTCACCCTGCTTTATCGGCAGGGTGCTTTCTTTTGACTTATTTAATCTTTGAAAGGAGAATGAATATGGCAGAAACATCAATTAAAAAGACAAGAAGACTTACGGAAACTGCTATCATGCTTGCTCTTGCAGTTGCACTTTCCTATGTTGACATTGTAGAGCTTCCGATGGGCGGTTCAATCTCACTTTTCAGTCAGGTTCCGATTATCGTTATCGGTTATCGCTACGGCTCAAAGTGGGGACTTACAACAGGTGTTGTTTACGGTATTCTTGAAATGCTCTTAAGAGGTCTCGGCAACTTTGCTTATGTAAAGGGTATTGTTGCTTATCTTATCCTTATCCTTGCCGACTATGTGCTTGCGTTCATGTCACTCGGTCTCGGCGGCGGATTGTTTAAGAAGGCTATCAAGAATCAAACAGTCGCTCTTGGTCTTGGCGCATTAGTTGCATCGGCGCTTCGCTTTGTTTGTCACTTTATTTCAGGTGTTACAATTTGGGGCGAGTATGCAGACGGCTGGAAGTCGGTTTGGGCATACAGTGCAAGCTATAACGGCT
>CAMGDK010000107.1 GCA_946042285.1 uncultured Clostridia bacterium
ACCTAAGCCTTCGTCGGCAGCGTCAGATGTGTATAAGAGACAGATATATATATGTCAATTATAATTTATGGAGAAAATTATGAAAACCTCTGACTTTTACTATTTTTTGCCTGAAGAACTCATTGCACAGACTCCAATTGAGCCGAGAAACATGTCGCGTTTGATGATTTTGCACAAAGACAGCGGCGAAATTGAGCATAAAATTTTTAAGGATTTAACTGACTATCTAAAGCCGGGAGACTGTCTTATTCTTAATGACACTCGTGTAATTCCTGCAAGAATATACGGAACAAAAAAAGAGACGGGTGCAGTAGTTGAGTTTTTGCTTCTTAAGCAACATAGTAATTTGATTTGGGAATGCTTATGCGGGCCCGGAAAAAGAGCAAAAATAGGTACTGAATTTGTTTTCGGTGACGGTCAGCTTGAGTGTGTTGTTAAGGATATTCTTGATGACGGTAACAGAATTATAGAATTCAAATGCGAAAATAATATTTTTGCTGTTTTGGACGAAATCGGTCAAATGCCGCTACCTCCGTACATCAAGGAAAAGCTTCAGGATAAGGAAAGGTATCAAACTGTATATAGTGAGCATCTTGGCTCTGCCGCTGCTCCTACTGCAGGACTTCATTTCACTAATGAAATGCTTGATGATATTAAAAATATGGGTGTTAATATCGGATATGTTACTCTTCATGTCGGATTAGGTACATTCAGACCGGTTAAGGTTGATGATGTTACAAAGCACAATATGCATTCTGAGCATTATGTTATGCCTAAAGAAACTGCAGATTTAATAAATGAAACAAAAAAGAATGG
Source organism: uncultured Clostridia bacterium (assembly GCA_946042285.1). Taxonomy (GTDB): domain Bacteria; phylum Bacillota; class Clostridia; order Oscillospirales; family Acutalibacteraceae; genus Eubacterium_R. The sequence continues at coordinate 817 of CAMGDK010000107.1, forward strand.
CGGCAGAGTTATTTCTGTCGGTACAACAAGCTGCAGGACACTTGAATCCATAGCGTCGAAGAATGGTTTAATCTGTGCCGATGAGGACGATACAAGTATTTTTATTTATCCCGGATATAAGTTTAAGTGCATTGATGCTCTTATTACAAATTTCCACCTACCTGAAAGCACACTGATTATGCTTGTAAGTGCGTTTGCCGGATTTGACAATGTTATGAATGCATATAATACAGCTGTTAAAGACAAATATAGATTTTTCTCCTTTGGCGACGCTATGTTCATCTGCTAAATGAGACTATTTGGAGATAAATATGAAGTTTACTGTACTAAAAAAAGAAAATCGTGCAAGAAGAGCTGTATTTGAAACAGTCCATGGCACAGTTCAAACACCTGCATTCATGAATGTTGCGACGTCTGCTGCAATTAAAGGCGGTTTGTCTTCTGAAGATTTGCGTAACATTGAATGTCAGGTAATGCTTTGCAACACCTATCATCTTCATGTAAGACCGTCGGACAAGCTAATTTACGATTTAGGCGGCTTACATAGGTTTACAAATTGGGACAGACCTATATTAACCGACAGCGGAGGATTTCAGGTTTTCAGTCTTGCAAAGCTGAACAAAATTACCGAAGAGGGTGTTACCTTTAATTCACATGTTGACGGCAGAAAAATTTTTATGGGACCTGAGGAAAGCATGCAAATTCAATCTAATCTTGCATCTACGATTGCAATGGCTTTTGATGAATGTGTTGAAAATCCTGCAAAATACGATTACGCAAGGGAAGCATGCGGCAGAACATTAAGATGGCTTGAAAGATGTAAGGCGGAAATGGAACGACTTAATTCGCTCGAATCTACCATAAATAAGAATCAGCTGTTATTTGGAATCAATCAAGGATGCACCTATGATGATTTAAGAATTGAGCACATGAAGGAGATTGCGAAGCTGAATCTTGACGGTTATGCAATCGGCGGTCTTGCCGTTGGTGAGCCTAAGGAGGATATGTACAGAATAATATCTTCAGTTGAGCCCTATATGCCTGAAAACAAGCCGAGATACCTAATGGGTGTCGGAACTCCCGGTAATATAATTGAGGCGGTCAGTAGGGGAGTTGACCTTTTTGATTGTGTTATGCCGTCAAGGAATGCACGCCACGGTCAGCTTTTCACTAAAGATGGAATAATAAATATAAACAATGCAAAATACGCGCTTGATGATTCACCGATTGACAAAACATGTACATGCTCAACTTGCAGGCAGTATTCTCGTGCCTATGTAAGACATTTGTTCAAGAGCAATGAAATTCTCGGTATGCGCCTTGCAGTTATTCATAATCTTCATTTTTACAATAATATGATGAAAGAGATTAGAGAAAATATAGAAAACTCTACATTTGAAGACTATAAAAATGAATATTGCGTAAAACTTGATACAAGAATATAAAAAAAGTCTTGCAAAATCCATTACACTTAAATATAATGTAAATAATATGTTTAGGATATTTTAGGAGGAAAAATATTATGAATACATTTTTAATGATGGCTCAGGCACAGGGCGCTGAGGCAGGCAAGGGCAGCACTACATCAACAATCATTATGATGGTAGTACTTCTTTTTGTTATGTATTTTGTTATGATTAGACCGCAGAAGAAACGCCAAAAGGAAGAGCAGGAAATGAGATCTTCACTCGAAATCGGTGATGAGATTGTTACAATCGGAGGTATTGTCGGTAAGGTTGTTACAATTAGAGAAAACGATCTTGTTATTGAGACCGGTGCCGACAGAAACAAAATGAAGATTGAACGCTGGGCTGTTAATACTAACAGAACTAAGCAGGAACAGCATCAAAAAGAGGTTGAGGCTGCGCGTGAGGCTGCAAAGCAGAAAAAAAACAAAAAAGCAGATAAAGAAGAAAATAAGGACTAATAATTTTGTTCTAAATAAAATCCCCTCGAATACAATGTATCGAGGGGATTTTTTATGCTCAAAATTAGTTCTTCAAGTGCAAAAAACATAATAATTATCTATTCATTAAAGGTAATTGCATCAACAGTATTATTTATAACATTACTAAGCTTACTGTTTTCATTTGTTATTTTAAAGCTTGATTTACCGCTGGATTATTGTAAATATTTTTCTGTTGTAACATGCTCTTTTTCTTCATTTTTCGTTTCATATATATCTATCGGCAGCTTTAAGAACAATCAATTGGCATTGTCTGTAATTTCTGTTGTGCCTTTGATACTCTTTTCCGTAATTAACTATTTTATACACGGCGATAATATTGCTCTTTTATTTGTGAAAATTATACTAATTGTATTATTAGCGTTTTCGTCGGCGTACATAAGAGTTAAGAAAAAGTAGGGGAGTTCATGAAAAATACACTTGACAAAGGAACAGTTAAAATAGAAAAAATAAACATTGATGCAAATCAAAAGAAAAGAAGTTTTCACATAGATTTTGATTTTAATAAATGGAAGGTATTTATATATTCGTGTGTATTTTACTGTTGTGGATTGTTTTTAGGTTCATATCTTTATAAAATATCCGACAGCAGCACCTTAGATGCTATGCTAAGTCCGAGAAAACAAAGCATTTTAAATCTTTTTGCAACAGATTTATGCAGCTATTTTGTTTTATTTTTATTAGTTGTTTTTCTTGGATTTTGTTTAATTGGTTTTCCTTTGATAAACATTATTCCGACAATTATCGGTATAGAATACGGTATGCGATTGTCTTATTTGTTCATCAACAGTAATACTAAAGGAATTGCATATTCAATCATTATGATTATACCGTTTGTATCAGCTTTTTTGACAATTATTTCTTATTCTATTGAGTACAGCAGTGAAATGTCTTTGAATATATATGAGATTGCAAAGAATAATGACAGATCAAAAAAGTACGATATTAAGCCTTATCTCAATAAAATATTTATATTTGGAATGTTGATAATTGCAGTTTCATTTATTTCATCGGTAATTAAAAATTTGTTGTTTGGAATCGTTACCATTTAACTTTTTGGTTAGCAAGGGGATTTGATTCAATGGCTTTTTTAGTTGCTTCGTTGTTAATGTGTGTGTATATTTCCGTGGTTCCTACATTTTCATGTCCGAGAATTTCCTTGAGTAGAAGCAAATCTACATTTCCGTGCTGATACATTAGCGTTGCGGCTGTGTGTCGTAATTTGTGAACGGATAAGCCTCTTCCGCCAAGTCCTGCTTTATCCAGATTTAAGTCAACGATATGTTGAACGGATCTGTTGCTAATCCTTTGGTTTCTTGCACTTAAGAACAAAGCCTTGTCCTTAACTCCGTCGTTTGGACGAACCTTCATATATGCGGTAATTGCGTCAATACATGCTTGATTAAGATAAACCGTTCTTTCCTTGTTTCCTTTACCGGTAATTACAATTGTACCGTCTGATTTTATATCATTATAGTCAATCGAAACAAGCTCGCTTAATCGCATACCGCAGTTCAAAAATAAAGTAATTATTGCGTAATCGCGTTCCTTGTATTTACCGTCGATTACACTTAAAAGTGTCTGCGCTTCTTCTAAAGTTAAATATTTAGGAAGAGATTTTTTTACTTTGGGTATATCAAGGCTTTTCATTGGATTAGATTCAATTAAACCTAAGTTATCACTAAGATAGCTGTAAAATCTTCTAATAGATATAACTCTGCGAGCTCGAGTAGCTTCATTGTTATTTCGTTCGTTTTTACAGTATATTAGAAACTGTAAAGCATCAATTAGCTGAATGCTTTGAATAAACGATAAATCTATTTTAGAAATATCAATTTCTTCATCATCTATATTTTTATCAACAATACCTTTGTATTTTGACATAAAGCGAAAGAAGGTTCTCAAGTCCGATGCGTATTCCAATACGGATTTTTCGCTGTGACCTTTAATTGCTTCAATGTAAACAAGATATTGCTGGACAAGCTTTGGTAATGTTGAAAATTCTTCTTTTCTCATAATTTCTCCAATAAATCAATTGTGAGTGATAAAATGCTGAAAATATGATATTTTTAGTAAAAATCAGTATTTTAACTCCCCACTATTGCACAAAATATTTATTTTGTGCAATTATAGCA
>CAMGDK010000108.1 GCA_946042285.1 uncultured Clostridia bacterium
TTTTTATTCTTCACGTTCTTTGGCGTGGTTCAGACCACTTTATCGACAGTCTAAACGGAGATACCTCAACGGGTATCTCCGTTTTGCTTTATTATTCGTCGTCGGATGAAAGCTTAAGTACAGCAAGAAAAGCCTCCTGCGGTACCTCGACAGAGCCAAACTGTCTCATACGCTTCTTGCCTTCCTTTTGCTTTTCAAGAAGCTTCTTCTTTCTTGTAACATCACCGCCGTAGCACTTTGCAAGAACATCCTTACGAAGCGCCTTAACGGTTTCTCTTGCGATTACCTTGCCGCCGATTGCAACCTGAATAGGTATTTCAAACAACGCTCTCGGTATATGCTTTTTGAGCTGCTCCGCAATCTTCCTCGCTCTTGAATATGCCTTTTCCTTGTGAATGATAAAAGAAAGTGCGTCAATAATATCGCCGTTCAAAAGGACATCGACCTTAACAAGATCGCTCCTTCTGTAATCTGCAATCTCATAGTCAAACGAAGCGTATCCCCTCGTCCTCGACTTAAGAGCATCAAAGAAATCGTAAATAATTTCATTAAGGGGTAATTCGTAGTGAATATCAACTCTGTCGGGAGTGATATAATTCATATCCTTGAAAATTCCTCTTCTCTCCTGACACATATCCATTACAGTGCCGACAAATTCACTCGGCACATAAATGTGAGAATTTGAAAACGGCTCCTCGCAATAATCAATAAATGCAGGATCGGGATAATTTGTAGGATTATCAATCTCAACAACCGAGCCGTCAGTAAGATGTATTTTATATACAACACTCGGAACGGTTGTAATAAGGTCAAGATTATATTCCCTCTCAAGTCTTTCCTCAATTATTTCAAGGTGTAAAAGTCCAAGAAATCCGCACCTGAATCCAAAGCCGAGTGCGCCCGATGTTTCAGGCTCGTAGGAGAGCGACGCATCGTTTAGCTGAAGCTTTTCGAGTGCATCACGAAGCGCCTCGTAATCAGCACCGTCGGCAGGATACACACCGCAGAACACCATTGGATTAACCTTTCTGTAACCGGGTAAAGCCTCGGTAGCAGGATTTGAAGCAAGAGTAACCGTATCACCGACTCTCGCATCACTTACTGTTTTAATTGAAGCTGTGATATATCCTACCTCACCGGCAGAAAGACATTCTGCCTTTTCAAGCGAGGTTGCTCTCATATAACCGACCTCAACGACCGTAAACTCAGCACCTGTCGCCATCATTCGCATTGTATCACCGGCTTTTATTTTACCGTCCATAATACGAACATATACAATTACGCCGCGGTATGAATCATATATTGAATCGAAAATCAAGGCCTTTAGCGGCTTATTCTCGTCGCCTGTCGGCGGCTTAACATCCTTAACAATGTATTCTAACACCTGCTCAACATTAAGACCTGTTTTTGCGCTTACACGCGGTGCTTCCATACACTCGATGCCGATAACCTCCTCAACCTCCTCGGCAACTCTGTCAGGGTCGGCAGCAGGAAGGTCAATCTTGTTTATTACCGGAAGAATATCTAAATCATGGTCGAGCGCAAGATAAGTGTTTGCAAGAGTTTGTGCCTCGACGCCCTGCGATGCATCGACAATAAGAATTGCACCCTCGCACGCCGCAAGTGAGCGTGACACCTCATAGTTGAAGTCAACATGACCGGGAGTGTCAATTAGGTTAAACTCATACATTTCGCCGTCTTTAGCCTTATAGTCAAGCTTAACGGCATGCGCTTTAATTGTAATTCCTCTCTCTCGCTCGAGATCCATATCATCAAGAATCTGCTCCTGCATATCCCTCGAAGCGACAGAGCTTGTAAGCTCAAGCAATCTGTCTGCAAGAGTTGATTTGCCATGGTCGATATGAGCAATTATTGAAAAATTTCTAATGTGATTTTTATCTACTGCCAATTCTTATCCTCCGAAGATTTGTTGTAATTTCTTAAGCTTTTGAGTTCATGTCTCAAATCATTCTTTTTGTGATGGTACTTTTCAAAAATTCTGTAAACATAATAAAATGGCAAAAGAACAATATGCTTTTCAAGTATCTTGTAATTCCCTACCATCATTTTTTTTGATGGGAATATTCTTTTAATAATATACTTAAGCTTGGAGCCGTCGCTATCTTCAAGACCTATCTTAACCTTATCGTAGGCCTGACCGTAAATGCCGTTTTCAAAAATCGAGTTCAAAAGCTCCTGCTCCTCACGACCGCTTTGGCAGTTATCGAACAATGCCTCCATCAGCCTAATCGCACTGTTGTGAAAGCTCAATACACCAAACTCGTCAAGAACCGAATTTATATATTCGTAATCAAGAGCATCATTACTGTGCCTTAATAAATATATATCGCAATAAAATCTTATACCGCAGCTTTCTCTGCAAAAATAGTGCTTATACAGATGACAAATCGTATAAATATAGTTATCCTCACGACTGATAACAAATCTGCTCGAGTCGTTCATCTGCACGGCATTTTTCCAAGGGTTAAAATCCGGATGAAATTCGTCTTGGTCAGAAAAAAGCATACGGTGAAATTCAAAGGTATAATACGGTTTTTTAAGAAAATCATCACCGTATCCATCACAGGCACCTAAATAGTAGCCATGCTTTTTCATTATTTTAACCAACTGATTTCTTTTGCTTGGATCATAAATGATGTCATAATCACTCATTTGACGCATAGACGTCTTTGGATAATATCCGCAAATCTCAAGTCCCTTAAGATACATATAATTTATGTCGTTTGCGTTAAGTTCTTTTTCAATTTCCTCAAGCTCCGTTTTCATTGCAAGCATACGGACAAGCTCATTTTGGGAATAAATGCGAATTTCTTGCGCAAATTCCTCAGGAACGCAAATCATCTCAATTACAGGCACCAGCATAGAATATACCTGCTGTTTTTTTGAAAGCTTAAAAAGCTCCTCCCAATCAATACCTTTAGGTGCTTGCGGCGGTTTCTCCTGCTTAATGGCGCAACGCAAGAGTGTTACAAGATATTCATTTTCCAAAGATGAATAGAACATAATTATCCCTCAATAAGATTATTGCTTTTAAGCAGGTCAATAAGTTCCTTGACATCAGCTCTTACTGTTGCCTCGTCAACATCATACTTTTCAAGCATTGCAGATACAATGCTGTCCTCTGTTTGCTCTGTTTTTAACAGCTCAAATATGAATGCCGCACTTGGATTATTCCTGACAAGACCGCGAAACTCCTTTGCAGCCCTGCCTGTTGCAATAGCAAAGCTTTCACCGTCAATTGTATTTGTTACAATGCCATTCTTTAATTTCATAAAAAATAACCTCTCTTGATAATATACAAATCAGCATTTTGACATAATATGCCTTGCTACATATACACCGCTTGCTGATGCATGTGACAATGAATGTGTTACACCCGAGCCGTCACCGATTACATATAAGCCCTTTTCCTTTGTTTCAAGGTTTTCATCAATATCAACCTGCATATTATAAAATTTGACCTCAACGCCGTAAAGAAGAGTATCCGGATTTGCAGTACCCGGTGCAATCTTGTCAAGTGCGTAAACCATTTCAATTATACCGTCAAGTATCCTCTTCGGCAAAACGAGTGAAAGGTCACCCGGAGTTGCTGAAAGAGTAGGCTCAACGAGTCCCTCCTCAATACGCTTTTTGTTACTTCTTCTGCCTGACACAAGGTCACCGAAGCGCTGAACAATTACACCGCCTCCAAGCATATTTGAAAGTCTTGCAATACTCTCGCCGTAGCCGTTTGAGTCCTTAAACGGCTCTGAAAAATGCTTTGACACAAGAAGCGCAAAGTTAGTATTGTCCGTCTGCTTTTTAGGATCCTCATAGCTGTGACCGTTTACTGTAACGATACCGTTTGTGTTCTCTGTAACAACAGAGCCCTTCGGGTTCATACAGAAGGTACGAACCTGATCCTCGTAATTCTTTGTACGATAAACAATCTTGCTTTCATACAGCTCGTCTGTAAGGTGGCTGAAAATCACTGCAGGAAGCTCAACTCTTACGCCGATGTCAACTCTGTTTGAAAGAGTGTTGATGCCGAGGCTGTCGCAAACGCCCTGCATCCACTTACTGCCCGAACGACCGACCGATACGATACAATACTTGCATGAATATGACTTTTCCGGAGCGGTAATCTCAAAGCCGTCATCTGTCCTTGAAATAGTTTGAATGTGTGTGTTGAAATAGAAATCAACCTTATCCTTAAGCTCGTTATAGAGGTTTTCAAGTACAATGTAGTTTATATCTGTACCGAGATGTCTGACGGAAGCCTCAAGAAGATTAAGCTGATTTTGCATACAAAGCTTTTTAAACTTTGAGCCTGCTGTTGAATACAGCCTGCACTCCGAGCCGCCGAACTTCATGTTGATTTCATCAACATATTTCATAAGCTCGATAGCCTGCTTCTTACCGATATACTCATAAAGAGTACCGCCGAAGTCGTTTGTAATATTATACTTACCGTCAGAGAATGCACCTGCGCCGCCGAAGCCGCTCATGATTGCACATGTCTTGCAGTTCATGCAATTCTTAATCTTATCGCCGTCGATTGGGCATACTCTCTTATTTAACGGATTGCCTGCCTCAAAAACAGCAATCTTAAGATTTTTATTATTCTCTGCTAACTCGTAGGCGGAAAAGATACCGCCCGGACCTGCTCCGATGATTATAACATCATAATTGTTCATGTTTTTTACCCCTCTCTATATTTTTAAACCGAGTCTTACTCAATACTCTGCCTTTCAATCAATGCAACAGATTCAACATGTGGTGTGCGCGGAAATAAGTCAACTGCAACAACCCTTTTTGTGCTATATCCCTTCTCCTCAAGCACTGCAAGATCCCTTGCAAGTGTTGCGCTATCGCAGGAAACATAGA
>CAMGDK010000109.1 GCA_946042285.1 uncultured Clostridia bacterium
GCTGGGAGCTCAAGACTTGTCAGAGCTTCTACTGTTTTGTTTGAAGGTCTGAGAATGTCGATGAGTCTTTTGTGTGTTCTCTGCTCGAATTGCTCACGGCTATCCTTGTACTTGTGAACAGCTCTGAGGATTGTAACCTTCTCAATCTCTGTCGGAAGAGGAATAGGACCGCTTACCTGAGCGCCTGTTCTCTTTGCTGTTTCAACAATCTTCTCAGCTGCCTGATCAACAAGGCTGTGATCATAGCCCTTGAGTCTAATTCTGATCTTAACCTTACTTGCTGCCATTTTATTTCCTCCTGAAAAATTATGGTGCGAGCACCGATTTTCAACCACGCTTCCGTGTGTTTCAACCCTCTCTTTAAATAAAACCGAATGAGCGCGTCATTCGGGCATAGGGATTGCATACACGCAGAATTTCTGCGTTCGCAAGTCGCATCGTAGCTTCCTATCGGTTCAGATGATTGAGATCATCTAAATTTTCGCCCGGTTTGAAATCGGACATACTCCGCATGAATTACCGCCTGGGTTATGGCGCAACCTCATACATCATCGCATATCTATGTGTGAACAGTTTGCATTATATATAATTATAATACGCCCTTTCACAGCCTCGGTTATTATATTATATAGAGAGGTGTTTGTCAAGCATTTTATTAAATTTTTTTAAAGAATTTCGAATTTGTGAAAATTCGGATAAATCACCAAAAATATATTTATTTTTCGTTAAAATTGCACAACAAAAAATATAGTGTGAGCAGCTGGTGAATAACTGCTCACACCACAATATATAGATTTACTTTAATTTTATCTTCTTTGTACTGCTCCACGAAGAATAAATCTTCTTTCCGTTTACAATTTTATAGGCACGAACTCTTACATAATACTTTTTGTTAGCCTTAAGCTTTTTGATTGTTGCTGAGGCTGTATTCTTCTTGATTGTAACAGTCTTTGTATTCTTCTTAAACTTTTTATCGGTTGAATACTGAACCTGATAGCCGTTTACGCCCGTAATCTTCTTCCATGTAGCCTTAAAGGATTTCTTACCCTTTGTAAGCTTTTTGATAGATGTCGCCTTCGGCTTCTTTGTTGTTTTTTCAGCAGCTGCTGTTGTGGTAGTTGTTTCCTGCTGTGCAGTCGGCTGCGTTGTCGGCCGAGCCTGTGTTGTAGGCTGAGTCGGTGCTACATAATTTGGATTTGCAATGCCGCAAACTGCGCATGTAGCATTATTCTCACCGAAGCTATGACCTAATGCATCTGTATAATCCGCATTGTAGCTGTCACCGCATACGGTGCAGGTATATGTTGTATAGCCTGCCTCTGTACAGGTAGGCTGTTTCGTTACAACAGCTTTTACATGATCACCAAGGCTTGTTTCCGTAATGCTTTGACTGCCGCAAATTACACATGATTTAATGATTTTACCCTTTGAAACACATGTTCCTTCTTCAACTTTCGCATCGCCATATACATGCTCGCAATATCCGCTTTGAGCGATAGCGTAATATGCATTGCCGACAAGATCATCATTTCGTGTATGCTCGTTGTGATCATTTTTAAAATCCTGCTGTCCCTTCATGAAATATGTATAGTTATCATACGCATCGTTCCATGTTGAATCTACATGGTAGAATGAGTCACCTAACCTGACAATATTCCACATGTGATCTTTGCTCGTTGCTATCCTGTTTTCTATTCCCAGAGAGGTACACAAGCTGTAAAACAGCAATGAATAGCCTTGACATACTGCAAGATGATTATTGATTGCACCGAATGCAGAATAATGACTCAAGCCGTTTTCCGTACTGCCCACATTGTCATAATCGTATTCGGTTATTTGGCATACATAATCATTAACAGCCTTAATTTTTGTAAAATCATTTGAACATTCTCTGTTAATTCTTTCAGCCTGTGCTGCTACTGTTGATGCTACAATATCCTCTTGTTCCTTGTTTGTATTGTATAAAAAATTATAGTTAACCTCAACGGTCACTTTTCCGCCGGTTGAAGTAGTCGAAGCTCCGTATTTACTTTCAAACACATTGTACTTGATATAGTCGCCCTCATTTGCGTTTGCAGACGGAGCAAAGGCATAATCAAGTAATTCGTTAAAGGCTGATGAAACAGCTTCGCCAATATAGTCGACGGAATATCCGGTAGCGTCCAGCTTAACGCCAAAGCTCGTTTTTCTGTCGATTAAATTTTGTTTAAAGGTGTTTTTATATTCATCGACAAATCCGGCTATGGAAATCTCTTCATCTTCTGATGCAAGTGCACTTATGTCAAAGCACAACATGCTGCAGCATAAAATTGAAAATGATAATATTAAAGACAGTACCTTCTTCATTGCAAAGACCCCTTTTTTCTTTAATATTATCATATATTCAATCAAATGTAAATACTTTATGCCATCGTTCTCATTGACAGCTTGAGCTTATCACTTATCATGGCAATGAACTCACTGTTTGTCGGCTTGCCTCTTTGCGATTGAATTGTGTAGCCGAAATACGATGACAAAACATCTACATCACCTCTGTCCCATGCAACCTCTATCGCATGGCGTATAGCTCGCTCAACTCTTGACGGAGTTGTTTTGTATTCCTTTGCAACCGTCGGATACAATATCTTCGTTACAGAGCCGAGCATTTCGTTGTCGTTTATACACAGCCTGATTGCCGTTCGCAGATACTGATAACCCTTGATATGAGCAGGTACACCTATCTGTCGCATCACATCGGAAATTATTATTTCCATGTCACCCTCAGTCACCTGTGAAGATAAGCGATTTTTCTTTTCATTTCTCCACGAGGCAAGTCGGTTAATGCGCTTCGCCACTGATTCAGGTGAAACAGGCTTGATAAAATAATAATCGGCACCTGCGTTAATCAACTGCTCTTCAAGATTCGGCGAATCAGCCGCCGCCAAAACAACGGCAAGCGGTTTGTCAATCATCGACAACTCCGTATATTCTAAAATATCAACAGCGTCACCGTTTGCCATAAATGCTTCCATTACCAAAACATCAATATGCGTCGATTCCATTGCTGATATTACTCTCTTTCCATCCTTTGGCACTAAAATGACATCAAAGCCAAAATTTTTCAGCTCCCTTTGACATTCCTTGCCAAACTGCGTTGAATCATCTGCTATTAACACCTTCAACTTGTTGTCCATCTGATAACCTCCTTTGTTATCGCTTCCACATATTACCACAACTATTTTCAGTTTGCAAGATATTTTCACAATATTTTGTGATTGATTTTCACATTATTGTCGCAGTATTCGACAAGACTTGACATGATTATATTAACCTTGACATCTTTCACTTTCTTCAAACATTTTTTGTGCAAAAATAGCATATCCCTTTTCGGGATTGTCAACAATAACATGAGTAAGCGCGCCGACAAGCTTACCGTTTTGAATAATCGGCGAACCGCTCATTCCCTGAACAATTCCTCCCGTTTGCTCTATTAAGCTTTTGTCTGTAATTTTTACAACCATGTTTCTTTCTTTATTAGTGTCTCTGTATGATATTTTTGAAATTTCAATATTATATAGCTTCGGTCCGTCTTCATTAACAGTGCATAGCAGCTGCGCAGGACCTCTTTCAACCTCCTGAGCGGCAGCCACCTCATACAATCTGCTTTTATCTATATCGCAATCGTATTTACCGTAAATACCATAGCTGCTGTTTTCCTTAAGAGTACCGATTACATCGTTTTTAAATTCACAACCGAGTGCTCCTGCCTCACCGGCGCCACCCTTATACACTCGAATAACATCTGCCTTAACAGCTTCACCGTTTAATATGGGCATTATTTCATTTGTATCAACATCGACAATGGGGTGACCGAGTGCGGCTACTACATTATTATTTGGGTTATAAAATGTAATCGTGCCGATTCCGGCAGTTGAGTCCCTAACCCACAAGCCTACCTTGTAGCATCCCTCTCTGTTTGAATACACAGGTGACAGCACAAAGCTTTTGAAACTGCCGTTTCTTTTTACCTTAATGTTATAATCACGACCGTTGTTATCGTTAAGTGTTTCAATAACCTCATCGGAGGAATACACCTTTTTGCCGTTTAGTTCAACAATAATATCCCCTATCTTTATTCCTGCCTCCTTTGCAGGATTGCATTTTCCGTCATCGGTAACGACATCTCTTGTACCGACAACAATAACGCCGTCAGTGTAAAGCTTAATACCAAAGCTTTCACCGCTGACATACACCTTTTGAGGAGCACTTTCATTTAGGCTTACATTCTTTACGGGAATAGCTCCAAAGAGCTTTATTTCGCTTTTTGTCGGAGTTACCCTGCTGTTATTTTGATAATCAACTACGGCATCCCTTGAATAATCTACGCTGAAAATTTTGTCGAATACGATCTTGCCCTCAGAATAGGTTGAAATATTATCGGGTAAAATGAAATTGCCTATACCGATAACGGTATAGACTGAAATCAAAATCGGCAACAAAGCCATATCTACAATACGAATAAACCTTTTCACATAAATCACCGATTATAGTATTGTCAAAAAACGCGATGTAATTCTATGAAAGATTTAGAATAATTTTAAACAAAAAAAGAGCCGTCACGAAAAATCGTGACAGCTCTGTGAAAGGTTAAATTACTCGTTGATAGCTGTAACTACACCTGAGCCAACTGTTCTACCACCCTCACGGATAGCGAAACGAAGACCCTCTTCAATAGCGATTGGAGTGATGAGCTCAACGTTCATTACTACGTTATCGCCAGGCATACACATCTCTGTACCTTCAGGAAGAGTGATAACACCTGTTACGTCAGTTGTTCTGAAATAGAACTGTGGACGATAGTTGTTGAAGAAAGGAGTATGACGGCCACCCTCGTCCTTTGAAAGAAC
>CAMGDK010000110.1 GCA_946042285.1 uncultured Clostridia bacterium
CGTTCAGGCTCTCCCAGCCTTCCCGCTCAAAAATAGGATTCGGATGCAAACTGATGCTTTTCATTTCCCCACTCCTCTCGGTTTGTTTAATTTATATAGCGTGTTTCAGCCCACTTTATCGACAGTCTGAACAGAGCTTGATAAAATCAAGCTCTGTTTTATGTTTATCAGGCTGTAAGGCTTCTATTTTTGCAGGTGATTTCTTACATACCTTGCAGGAATAAAGGCGAAAAGCATAATAACTGCCGCTCCAATAAACAATTCCATTGGATAAACTATATTATCTGCCGACACTCCCTTATTGCAGGTGTTGATTATAAGCTGAGCAATAACAGGACCTATTATCATTGGAATAAGGACATACATCACCATTCTGCAGCCTTGGAACAAGCCCTCCTTACCCTGCGGTATGCAGTCGCGATAAGATGCAGTAAAGAGTCCTGCCATTACAAGACTGACACCGATAATCAGTATTCCTCCGACAATTAAAATTGCCGTTACAGCTGTTTCGTTTTTATCGACGAAAAACTTTGCGCAGTAAACAATGATACAGCCGATTATGCCTGCTGCTATTGTTGGATAATAGAAATTCTTTTTGCCCTTTTTGTCCATTGACACCGAAACTATTACCGAAGCAACTGAAGCGACAAGCATTATAATTCCTATTGGGATAATATAATCTTTAAGCTTAAGCGTACCCTCAACAATATTAAACAGATAATTTACATACACCTGATATGCTATCGCCGAAATCATGTTGCCTGAAAGGCAAACATAAAGCATCTTGTTTTCTTTGATGGTTTTAGGCTGGAGTGAATATGTAAAATCATTTACAAACGAGCTATCCTTATTTGCCTTAATTCCCTGCTTATCCTTCATCAACGCTAAGCCGATAACACCGCCGATTGTAGGAATGATACCGAGAATCATAAAAAATTTCTTCCAATCATCAGGAGTGGCATCAAGATTTGTTAAGCTGTCAAATCCGCCAAACACTATACCGATTGCAAAAAGAGGCATTATTGCAAGAACGGTATCAACCCTCGCCCTGTTATGTATGCTTGAAATATCCGTAATCCAAGTATTAAACGCGGCATCGTTACTGATTGAGCCGATTATCGACATTACACAATCCATGGCTACAACAAGAATAACCATCGGCAAAACCTTATCTGCGCTTGGTTGCATAGGGACGAGTGAAAACATCATGATTGTAAATCCCCAAACAACATATCCCCAGCAGATAAAGGCTTTTCTGCGTCCTGTTCTGTCACATAACGCACCGCCAATAAGTGTTGCTAATGTTGCAAATATTGCCGAAAACGCAACTAACAGTGTTGTTGCATAAGGAGCTTTTGTAATTTCGTTTTGCATAAAGCGTGAAAAGTACATGTTTTCAACAACCCACGCAACTTGACCTATCAAGCCGAGCAAAATTATCGAGCTCCACATTCTGCCGCCTAAGGCTCCTATATTCTTATCTTTAGACATAACAATACCCCCTATTGCTATCATAACACAATAGAGGGTAAAAATAAAGCAAATTATTATCTGCCTTTTGCATAAGAGCGAACTCTGAATTTTGCGCCTGTTGACTCGCAAACAAGACGACACTTTTCAATATCCTCAGGCGTAATAACATCAACTACCGTCATTACAACCTCTTTGCAATGCTTTACACATTCTGCGGTAAAGCTGAGCATTGACTCAAAGGCTTTACCCTTAAAGATATTTCTTGTTATTAAATCGTATTTTTCCGATGTAGGCTCGTTAAGTGATACAGATATACAGTCAAAAATGCTTGAAAGCTCCTTAGCGGTTGGCTTGTTATTTATTAAATCCGACAATCCGTTTGTGTTGAGTCTCAATTTTATTGAAGGCTTTATTTCCTTAAGATATTTTGCAGAAGCCACAAGGTTATCATAAGCATTCGTAGGCTCACCGTAGCCGCAAAAAACGACCTCTTCCACATTTGTGAAATCATAATCGTCAATCGCCTGCTTGATTTCCTCAAATTTCGGCTCTTCATCAAACCAAAGCCTTTTTGCCTCGCCGACTGCGTCGCCCTTTGTACGAATGCAAAACGCACAGTTACAAGGACATTTATTTGTTATATTGAAATATACTCCGCCTTCAAGTGTGTAAATTATATCTGCCATAATTATTTTTCACTAAACAACCTTTTCTTCAATTTTGCTGCGTCAAATGCTGCTGCAAGAACAATAAATATTACTGCACTGCCGACAGCCTGAACAACATTACCGGGAATATCAACAACCGCATACGCCTTATCAATAATTAAGTCGGCAACAAAATATCCCCCTACGGTAATAGCACCGGATAATATTGTAAACAAAGCAGTAAGCGGTGTCAAGATTTTTTCGCTTTTCT
Source organism: uncultured Clostridia bacterium (assembly GCA_946042285.1). GTDB lineage: Bacteria > Bacillota > Clostridia > Oscillospirales > Acutalibacteraceae > Eubacterium_R. The sequence goes on from CAMGDK010000110.1 coordinate 2,392, forward strand.
TATTGACAAAAACAAATGGTAATGCAATAAGTGCTTTAACAATTATTGTTGCCGGTGCGTATATTGCAAAGCCTGATGTTAAATCTGCAATTGCTGCACCGAGTGAGGCTGCAACCAATGCCCATGGACCTCCAACGGTTGAAGCTACTATGTATATCAAAGCATCTCCAAAATGAACATATCCTGAAGCAACAGGTATTTGAATAAATCTCGTAAGTACAAATATCATTGCTGCAAACATTGCGGCGTAAACCATTTTAATTAACTTATTGTTTTTCATATCAAATCTCCTAAATACCTTTCAAAGTATATCCCTTCATTATGATTTTCAACCTCGGTTGCTGTAACTGCTTTTTCTATAAATTCGGTAGCAAGTCTGACAGACTCAAGTAAGGTCATTCCCCTTACCATTCCCCCGGTAATAACAGAGGCAAGTATGTCACCTGTGCCGCTGTAATATCCGCCAACCTCATTTGCCGATACAATGTTGACTTCACCGTTTTCAAACACAATATTAGATATAATACCGTCTTTTTTTAAGCCTGTTGCCACTATGCTTTTCACACCAAGCGATAATAGCTTATTGCCACAACTTATAACATCATCAACGGTGTTACAAGGCTTTTCCTCGGCAAGAATTGCAAGCTCGGATAGGTTTGGAGTGATTACATCGGCATTAAGGCACAACGACTTCATTTTGTCACACATTTCTTTTGTGAAGCCGTCATACAGGCTGCCGTTATCAGCCATTACGGGATCAACAATTAAAATGGTGTTATCCCTTTTAAACTCTTTGATAAAGTGTTGAGCCGTGTAAAGCTGCCGTATATCATTAAAATAGCCGACAAGAATTGCGTCAAAGCTGCAACCGAGCTTTTTCCACTCGTCTGCAAACAGCGACATTTCATCAGACAGCGAATAAGCCTTATAGCTATCATATCCTGTTTGATTTGATAAAACGGCTGTCGGAAGCGGATGCGCCTCTGCTCCCATTACGGATATTATAGGTAATGCTACAGTAAGCGAGCATTTGCCAAATCCTGACAAATCATTGATTATCGCACATTTTTTCAAAAGTGATCACTCTTTCTATTGCTTTATCAATGAAAACATTATATAATAATTCTGTTATCAATAAAATACACAGTTTTAATATCTTTTTGGTGTACAGTTATGAAGAAATATACAGTATTATATAACACAATAAAGGAAATGATTTTATCAGGGCAGCTGTGTGCAGGTGACAAAATACCTTCCGTTCGCAAGGCGGCAGAAATATATTCGGTATCAAGGACAACTGTTTTAAACGCATATTTTGACCTATGTGCCGACGGATATATTATTGCACATGAAAAAAGCGGATACTTTGTGTCGAGTATTAGTAATACACAATCTATCGTTAAAGAAGACATAACCGACAACACGATAAAATACGACCTTACCGGAGGTACAGCCGATGCTGACAGCTTCGACATATCATTATGGCAAAGGTACATAAAAAGCGCATTAAGGCAAAACGAAAGACTGCTGTCATACAGCGAGCCTAAGGGCGAATACGATTTGCGTTGTGCGATAGCAAGCTATATTAAGGAAAAGAGAAATGTTATTGCATCGCCTGACAGAATAATTATCGGTGCAGGTGTTCAGCCGTTATTGCAAATACTTTGCTCGCTTATTGAAAGGGACAAAATAATTTCTTTCCCCGACAGTAGCTTTGTTCAGGGAATCAACACCTTTGAGGGCTACGGATTCAATGTGCACACAAGAGATAAGGATGCCGACATTATTTACGTTTCACCATCTCACATGACAAGGTGGGGTGATGTAATGCCGATTAAAAGGCGACTTGAGCTTGTTAAATATTCCAAAGAGCACAATTCTCTTGTTATTGAGGATGACTTTGAAAACGACTTTTTATATAATGTTAAGCCTACTCCTTCCCTGTATGCGCTCGGTAACGGAAATGTTGTATATATCGGCTCATTTTCTGCCATGCTTCTTCCGGCAATCAGAATCAGCTTTATTGTGCTGACAGAGGAATTGACGAAAGCATTTAACAAAAAAAGTCATCTATTTGCACAAACCGCAAGCAAAACAGAGCAGATTGCATTAGCTCAATACATTAGAGACGGACATATCAACTCGCAAACAAGAAAAATCAGGCGACTTTACACTGCAAAGACAAAAGCATTTTACAATCTTTTGAAAAAGCATATACCCGGCGCAGAAATTGAAATAGGCGAAAACACACTGCAGATAATCATGTCGGTAAGGTTTAACAAGGAGCTTAGCATATTTGAAAAATACGGACTAAAGGTTTTTGCAGAGGACTATAAAAACGGCAGATTGGTTTTAACGCTTTCCCCTGCGGGAATACCAAACGAAGAGCTTGAAAATGTGTCAATAGCGCTGAAAAAAGCAATAG
>CAMGDK010000111.1 GCA_946042285.1 uncultured Clostridia bacterium
GGTACGGAATTAACAACAAAAAGCCGTTGACTCAAAGAGAGGTGGCAGACAAACTAAAAATAAGCAGAAGCTATGTATCAAGAATTGAAAAAAAGGTATTAAATGATATAAAGAATGAGATAGATTAAAAAAACGGCTATTCCCATATTGAGAATAGCCGTTATTTTATTCGTTTTTCAGTTTTTCCTTAAGCATTTTATTCTCTTCTTCAAGAGCTTCAAGTAGAACAATGTTTTGCTTTAATTCACGACTTACAGACTTCAACTGAAAATCAAGATTTGAATTGATTATTTCCAATCTTTGACAATCAAAGTTAACGTCCTCAAGAGCTGCCATAAGACGAGATATTTCATTTTTTAATTTTTCAACATCTGAGTCCCTGTAAATCATCGTTCTCCCTTTCGTTTAAAGCAAAGAGGCTGCATGAGCAACCTCTTTAAAAGCTATTAGTTGTCAATATCAACATCTTTTTCAAAATAGCGTGATCCAAACCAATTTTCTTTAAGAGTATAAGCCTTTTCAAGCTTTTCGGTTGCAGAATCGTTATCCTCGGAAGCATAAGCCTGCTGCGCAGTGTACTCCCAAATCTTGAGATCTCCATAGCCTGAGAAGTACATGATATGATAACCGTAATCAGATTTTACAATTGCAGTGTCACCGGGCTTTCTGCCATTCTCAAAGCACCAAGCTGAGAATGAGTTAACCATCTGTCCCGGAACAACGTTCTCGTAAAGTCCGCCGTTACTTGCAGAGCCTGTATCTGTTGTATTATCAGCAACAAGAGCTGCAAAGCTTTCCTCTGACTTGTCACCCTTCTTCCATTCACTGAGAATGTCCTTAGCCTTTTCAAAAGCTGCTGTCCACTGAGCGTCTGTTGCATCAGTTGCTTTAGCATCCTCTTTGTCTGTTTCAGGAGCAATAAGAATGTGTCTTACATTTACTGTTTTATCATCGCTGAGTGTTGCAGGTGAAATCACATATACAACAGTTGTGCTCTTTTGAAGAACATCACCGCTCTTTCTATCTCCGCTGAAGATCCAATCAAGACCGACATAGCTATGCTCTTCCTCCTCGCCTTCCTCGTGCTCGTGAGCTTCAGCGACAGCAACAGCATAACCCTTCTGCTGAAGTGTAGATCTTGTTGCACCGTACTCTGTTGAGTAGCCTTCATCAAGATAAGCCTTCTTTTCAAAGTCTGAGCTTGCATACTTTGAGCAGAGCTCAGCAAAGTTTGAGCCGTCAGCCTTAAGAGCCTTCTTGAATGCCTTTGCGTCATCCTCGTTTGCACATTCAAATATCTTTAAATCGGCAGAAACAAGGTCGCCCCTATGCTCATCCTTATACTTGTTATAATCTTCCTGTGAATACTCTGTTTTGGAAATATTCTTGTTGAGCTCTTGCTTATAATTATCTGCAATATATGAACGAGTAGCCTCCTGCTTAAACAGATTCTCTGTTACACCTCTGCCCATTGCCTGTACAAGATAACCACTGAGTGTATATCCATAGCCTTCAGCAGTTTCTCTGTACTCTTTAATTGTATCATTAAGCTCTTTTTTCTGCTCTTCTGTGATTTCAGGATCTTTTCCGTCATTTGCGGCAACAGCCTCAAGATAATAGGTATATGTATTCTTGATGGACTCAATTGCCTCATCATGAATGTACTCAGCCCATGTAACAGTCTCACCGTCGTCATTTTCGGTTGTTTGCTTTGACAGCTTCTTATCGAAATCAACATCCATATTGTAATCTTTAAGGTTGAGACCGTACTGTGAATACATTTCTTGATTGTTTCTTAAATTATTGTAGGTCATAGCAAAGTAGTAGTTGTATGTAGCTACCTTAATCTTTGCCTTGTTATCACCGTTTGAAACAGTCATACCGGTAAAATACTGTGCCGGAATACCAAGCGAGCTTACAAATCCGTTTCTTACAGCACCTGTGCAAACATAGGTGCACAATACAGCAACAACGATAACAACGCATACAACAGATTTAATTACTCTTGCTGTATTCTTTGCAATACCCTTTGATCCCGTGCTGCCAACAGATGAATACTTATCCGACAATGCTTTGATACGACTGTCAAGCTTTGCAATCTGTGCTTCATCGGTTGTATTAGCCTTTTGCTCCTTTAAAGCGTTTATCTGCTTTTTTATTTCAGCACGTTTTGCATCGTTCTTTTCACGAACTTTTTTTGCCTTTTCTGCAGCTTTAGCTGCCTTCTTTGCAGACTTATCGTCACCGGCAACACTGCCGCCGACTAACAAATCATCTAATTCTTTTTCTTTTTTTGCCATTTTTCCATCCTGCCTAAATATTTTGATTAAATCAGTAGTATTTTACACTATAATGCAAAATATTACAAGTGTTATTTTAAATTTATTTATATTGCTTGTCTTAATTAGCCGTAGAGCTTTCCGTTTCTGCTGAAGCGTCGTTGTTTTTCGCTTTGGAATATTCCTTTGCAACATTGTCCAAAACTGTTTGACGAAGCTTAACTTCAACATTTTCAACGATTGCGTTTGATTTTTCCGACCTAAGTGCTGAAATGATACCTGCTTCATATTGAGGACAATCATTTACAAAGAACATGATATGGTAGCCGTAATTTGATTCAACTATGCCGGTATCACCATACTTCCTTGACTTATCGGTTGACCATTTTTCAAAGTTTTCAACCATTTTACCAAGCTCTACGCCCTCATACAGTCCGCCAAACATACCGCTTGAGCCTGATGATGTTGATGCTGTATCAGCGCTGTACTTTTCTGCAAGGAGTGCAAAGCTGTACTCTGTCTTCTCGCCTGATTCATATTCCTTCAAAATCTTTTCAGCCTGCTTTTTAGCTTGCGCCATTTGCTCATCGGTGTATTCAACCTCTTCACCGGATTGAGCTTCCTCATCAGTTTCCGGAGTAATAAGAATATGACGAACCGTATAAGTTTCGGCGTCAAGCAATGTTGGCTGCTCGGTTTTGAGAATTACATAGATGTAACCTGCACTTTCGTCCTTATAAATATTTGTTTCACCAATCTTTGATTCGTCGCTGAAAAGCCAATTTGTAATCTCCTCGTCAAACGGAGACTCTGTACCGTTAACGGTAGCAACAGTGTTTGAAACATAATTCTCCGCTGCGCTTTCCAATGCCTCAGCCTCTGTAAGCTCCTCGTTTTCCTGAAGCATGGCTTCGGCATCTGCCTTGATAAAATCAGCATAAACCTCAAGTGCCAATTCTTCAACTGTATCCTTGTCTTTCATCTTCGGCATGTAAGACTTAGCCTTGGATATTGAATCTTCGCTTGAATCAGCGTCAGCGCTGTTAAATTCAAAAGCAAGATAGCTAAAGTTAATTTGCTTAAAGTCATCCTTGTGATCAGCAAAATAATCTTTAATCTCTTTGTCGGTAAACTGTGAGCTTGAATTGAGCATTCCCTTGTAATTTGCAGTAATATAATACTGTTCAAGCATAAGCTTTAATGTATCTACTGTGCAATACTTACCGAATGTTGCCTGAATATATTGATCTACTGACACTTCATTTTCAGCAGCCTTGTCCTTTACGGATTTGATTTGAGTTTCGATTGTCTCCTTTTGTGTATCCGTAAGTGTAACTCCTGCTTCTAAGCCTGCATTATAATAAACAATTATGTTTTTGATTTCCTCAAGGGCTTCTTGGCGGAAGAACTCACCCCATGATACTGTATCGCCGTTATCATTTGTAGTAAACTGAGTTGAATAATCCTCGTTTGGATCAAGATCATAGTAACCGTAGCCTGCATATTGCTCATAGTAGCTAACTATACTTGAGTAATAATAGCTGTACATACCGACACTGATTTTTTCATCATCAACAACAGCGACAACCGAGCCGGGATTCATAAGCTTGCCCTCCTTGCCGTTTGGTACGGTATAATACCTAACACCTAAAACAGCAAGAACAACAATAACAGCCGCAACAAAAATTGCAACAGGTATAAACTTTAGAGGCTCTTTGTTAATCATAATTGCATTGCCGTTTGAAATATCTGCTTTATTATTTTCAGCCTTCTTGTCCTTCTTTGGCACTGCTTTTTCTACTGTATCATCAAAGGTTATTTCAAATCTTTCACTTTCATTATTTAGAACAAGCTCATCATCAAGAGTTGGTGCTTTCGCCTCAAACTCCCAATTGTCATTTGTTTCATAATTGACTCCGTCTCTTGTTTCAAGATTAGAATCATCAGATGAAATGTCGTTTGATTTATTAACTAAATCGAATTCCTTTTCGTCCATATTGTCACTCCTATTCAATAGTAATTCCAATCAATTATACTATATAAACAATTTTAATGCAACAGTTATATTGTTACAAATTTATTTTAATAATCGTCTCTTCGTTATACGAAAGAGATGATATTTGTTTAATATTTACGAATATTTTTATGTGTAAAAATATTACTCTTGCAAAATCAAGATAAGTAGTGTATTATTATGTTACATTTTCAGAAGATTTTTGCGCGAATAACAGCGCTCTTTTTTATTTTTAAAACGAGGTTTATTATGAAAGAAATAATAACGGAGTTTAGGGATAAATACAAAGAAAATCCCGGTGGATATTGGCTTTTGGCCTGCGTATTTCTCTTTCCTATTTTGCCTGAATATGTAAGTCCTTTCATCCTTTTTATCGGGTTCATAGTGTTCAAAAGGCAGTGGACAAGACAAGGGAAAAAGGCTAAGGTCGGCACTCTTGGAAAAATGATGATGATATTTATGGGGCTATCACTCATAAGCACATTATGGTCCG
>CAMGDK010000112.1 GCA_946042285.1 uncultured Clostridia bacterium
GATTGCCTCTTGTCTCGTGGGCTCGGAGATGTGTATAAGAGACAGGCTTATGCCGTCCTTAATTATAATTACTCTTACTTATTTTTCTCCGCGCAGCTGATGAACAAATTTTTGCAGCTCAACCATGTTAAAGGTATATTTGCCTGCATCGGTATTAGGTATATAATATCTTGCACAAACCTCACCGTTAAGTACGGTAAATGCTTGGCGAAGAGTACCTACCATAAAATCGGCAGACTGTCTTGCGTTTGATCCGCTGGAAATAACAGCACCAACCCTTTTATGCTTTTCGATAGGAGGGTTGGCACCTCTTTTAAATCTTGCGCTGTAATACCTTTGAAAGCGATCAATCACAGCTTTTAGCGGCGCAGGAAAAAAGTTGTTGTAAACCGGAGTAAAGAAGGCTACATAATCCGCATCCTCAAAATCTTCAAAAAACAGGTCAAGATCTTTTTTTGAGCATCCGTCATGATATTCGCAGTATTTGCAATCGTCGCAGGGAGCAGGAGAAATTTTATATGTATCATATTCAATGATTTCGCAATCCAAAAAATATGACTTAACTTGATTTATCAATTCACGGCATGTACCGTTATCCCTCGGAGATCCCATAATAATCATAAGCTTTTTCATTTCATCACCAAATGTATTCTATCATAATATAACATTGAAATAAAGAGAAATTTATGGTAAAATACATTTTCAGCGACATATTTTAAGCAAAGGTGTATTGTTATGACAAAATTCATAATCAGCAGAATAAGTGAAAAATACGGAAACGACACATTGAAAAAAAGAGAAAGCCTCGGCAGTGCGAGCAGTATTACAGGTATAATCTGTAACATATTGCTATCTCTTGCAAAATTCACAGTCGGCACGATAGCCGCAAGCGTATCAATAACGGCAGATGCACTTAACAACCTTTCCGACGCCGTTACAAGCATAGTTACACTCACAGGCACAAAGCTATCAAACAAGCCGGTTGACAAGGAGCATCCGTTCGGTCACGGAAGGATTGAATACATCAGCGGACTTGCCGTGTCGTTCTTTATTTTCTTAATGGGATTTGAGCTTGCTAAAAGCTCTGTTCAAAAAATAATAAATCCCGAAGAAATCAGCTTTAGCGTAATTTACATAGTTATTCTTGCAGGTGCAATTTGCACTAAGCTGTGGATGGCATATTTCTACAACCAAGTCTATAAGGTAACAGACAATTTGAGCATTAAGGCGGTTAGGCAGGATTCGCTCAACGATTGCATAGCAACAGGTGCAACAATAGTCGCTCTTCTTATCTCTCATTTTACAGGCTTTAACCGTGCCGACGGAATTATCGGTCTTATAGTTTCAATAGTGATTTTCTATCAGGGAATTGAAACGGTTAAAGAGCTTATCGGTCCGCTTCTCGGTCAGGCACCGTCAAAGGAGCTTGTAGAAAGCATTAAAAATATTGTTCTTTCAAAAAACGAGATTGTGGGAATACACGATCTTATCGTGCATGATTACGGACCCGGAAGAATTATTGCTTCGGTTCACGCAGAGGTACCGGCAAACTGTGATATAGTTGAAATACACGAAATAATTGACAGTGTAGAAAAGGAAATTGCGTCAAAGCTTAAAATCGCTATTTGTATTCACATGGATCCTATTGTAATTGATGACGAACACATCAATAATTTAAAGAGTCAGGCTTCGAGAATTATTAAAGGCTATAATGAAAAATTCAGCTTTCATGATTTCAGAGTAGTTAACGGTAAGGAAAATATAAATCTTGTTTTTGATTTAGTCATTCCGCACGACAAAAGCCTTAAGAACTCAACAATAATAAACGATTTAGAGAGGCTGTTCAAGGCTGAGGATGAAAGATTGAATCTTGTATTAACAATTGAACATTCCTATGTGGAAGAATAAAAAAATCGCAGGCTTATCACAATGACAAGCCTGCATTTTTTATTCTTAATATTTACTCGCCCTTCATTTCAAGAAGCTTTGCTTTACCCTCAAATGAGTCCTTTGAAAGCTTAATTGAATCAAAGATTGCTGCTTCGATGTCATCAGGTGTACAACCGAGCTCCTTTGTATCATCGGTAGGAATAAACAAATTCATACCCATAATATCTGCAAGACCGACAGGATCAATACCCGACTCAACATTTCTGCTTGCATATTCCTTGCGCATCATAAGACCGAATGCCTGGAATGTCCACTTCGGAACATCAACAATCTTTCTGTCCGGAATACCGTCCATAGCACGATATACAATTTTAAGAAATTCTCTCCAAGTCATATTGTAGCAGGAAATGCCATAAGCTCTTGCGCCCTGAACCTTTTCAGCAGCACCTACGATAGCCTCACCAACCTGACGAACGGTAAGCATAGCTGTACCGCCTGCAGGATACATAGTAAACGGCATCTTTTCAAATCTTTGAAGCTGCTCAATAAGGATAACCCATACCGGACGACGACCGGGCTGTGTACCGAAAATATAAGGAAGCTCAAGAACACCTACGCCCATATTTTCATCTGCATATTTGAATGCAACATTCTCCTGATCAACTCTTGAGCGGATATAAGGATGCTTTTCGCAAAGCTTCATATCAGGTCTTTCCTTTGCAAGCCAAGCAAAGTATGAGCCGAGAACTACGCAACGCTTAACGCCGCATTTCTTTGCCATGGCAAGACAACGATCAACAGGATCAATATTATACTTTTTGTAAGCCTCATAAACCGGTGCAGGAAATTCAACACGCTCGTCAACACCTGCGGCATAAACAAAAGCATCAACACCTGTCATAGCCTTTTCAAGCTCTTCATCAGTGAGCTCAAGGAAATTGCCGAATTCGATTTCCATTTCCTCGGGAATCGGAGCACCCTCCGGAAGCGGCGGAAGAGCAATTGTTTTAACCTTATGTCCACGGTCAATAAAAATTTGAGCAGCAGCAGAGCCTAAAAGACCTGTACCACCGAAAATAAGTACATTCATTTTTGTACCCCCTTAATTATATTTCACTTTAAGTATAACATCACATTAACATAATTTCAACCATAAAAAAACAGACGGCATTATTACCGTCTGCTTTAGATTATTCAATTTCTACTGAAATCTTAGCATCATTTCTTGTTGCTGCAGCACGCATAACAACTCTGATAGCCTTAGCAATTCTTCCTTGCTTGCCTATAACTCTACCCATATCGTCTTCTGCAACATGGAGATGATATACAGTCACGCCCTCTTCGTTAGGTTCGTCAACATCAACAGAAATTGCATCAGGGTTTTGAACAAGTCCCTTTGTGATAGAAATTAACAAATCCTTCAAAGAAAACACCTCCTGTTTAATTCTGTTAATTCATAAGAAAACAGATTAAAGGATGCCTTCATTCTTAAGGATAGTCTTAACTGTATCTGTTGGCTGTGCGCCGTTAGCAATCCACTTCTTTGCCTTGTCAGCATCAAGCTTGATTTCAGCCGGCTTAACCATTGGGTTATAATAACCGATTTCCTCAATGAAACGACCGTCACGAGGGTATCTTGAATCTGCTACTACTACACGATAGAAAGGTGCCTTCTTTGCGCCCATACGGCGAAGTCTGATTTTTACTGCCATTTTAATTTCCTCCAAAATATAAATATTTATTATTAGCTTATTTATCCATACCAAAATAATTTGGTGAATATACATTAAAATCCAAATGGATTACCGGAGCCCATTTTGCCCATCATTTTTTCAGCCATTTGCGGATTAGCCTGCATCATACGACGCATCTTTTTGCTAACCTTAGGACCTTTATTTCCGCCAAATTGCTTAACCATTTTCTGCATCTGCTTGAATTGAGCAAGAAGCTTATTTACATCCTCAACCTGCATTCCGCATCCCTTGGCAATTCTGCGCTTTCTGGACGGATTGATAATATCGGGATGAGTGCGCTCTTCAAGAGTCATTGAATAAATGATTGCTCTAAAGCGAGAGAAAGCATTTTCATCAATATCCTCATCCTTGATTTTGTTGCCTATACCGGGAATCATCTTGATAGTGTCCTTAAGGCTTCCCATTCTTTCAATTTGATCAAACTGATCAAGTAAATCATTAAGATCAAATTTGTTTTTAGCAAGCTTTTTTTCAAGCTCTGCCGCCTTCTTCTCGTCAAGACTCATTTCCGCTCTTTCGATAAACGAAAGAACATCGCCCATACCGAGAATACGCGAAGCCATACGAGCCGGATGGAAGGTTTCAAGATTATCAAGCTTTTCACCTGTGCCGACAAATTTAATCGGCTTACCCGTTACAGCTCTTACCGAAAGAGCAGCACCGCCGCGAGTGTCACCGTCAAGCTTTGTAAGAATAACACCGTCGATGCCGAGTGTTTCGTTGAAGCTTTTTGCAACATTAACGGCGTCCTGACCTGTCATAGCATCAATCACAAGAAGAATCTCGTGAGGATGAACTGTTGAACGGATATTTGTAAGCTCCTCCATTAACTGCTCGTCAATATGAAGTCTGCCTGCCGTATCAAGAAAGACATAGTCATTGCCATGGTCTTTAGCATATTTAATTGCTTCCTCTGCGATATGAACAGGATTTTGTGTACCCATTTCAAACACGGGAACTCCAACCTGCTCACCGACAACCTGAAGCTGTTTGATAGCCGCAGGACGATAAACGT
>CAMGDK010000113.1 GCA_946042285.1 uncultured Clostridia bacterium
TCATTTGTCCGGGATACAGGCATGATTCTTTATTTGATAAGCCAATCCCAACGCTGTCACAGTCGAGTTTATCAACATAATCAAGTGCATCATCATATGAGTTAATATACATTAAGTTATTAGCCGTTTTTTCATTAGAATAATTATAGCTCAAATTAAATGCAGTAATACAAATTGAAGCGGTAAAGAAGATGCACAGCATTTTTGTGATGTTGATTTTTGTGATTTTTGAAAATAAGCTGTAAGCACCGATTCCGACAAGCATAATAAAAATATAATTAAAAACATTAAATCTGTACAATGCAGTAGGGAAATAGCACAACGCACATACAATAGTTGCCGTGATAACGGTAGGAATGATAAATATAACCGAATTCACGAATTGTTCTTTTTTTGCTTTAGACCTTGATAATGTGACAATCAATCCGATAACAAGCAAAAATCCGCCTATAAAATTAGTGTATAAAAACGAGTGATTTTCGTCAATGAAATAATCTGGAAAAATTAAAGCCACAAAGCCCGACAATATGTTCTCTAAAATTTCAGATGCGGATGTATTTATCTTTCTACTGTAATAAGGCATTTTTGAAATGCTGAATCCTAAGAAGGATAAATCGTCAATAACGCCTAACTGAACAAGACCTGAAAGAATAAAAGGAATTGCAATAATGAATATTGTAATTACACTGACAGCAATGTTTTTAAGGCTGATTTTCTTTTTGATTATCAGCATCAAATAAATTCCAACCAACAGTGTCGGTATGATAATTGAGCTTAGAATATAGCAATAAAAGCCCAATCCGAAGAAAATCATCGAAAAGATATAATATCTTGATTTGTCGGTGTTAATCGCGCGTGCAAGGAAATACATTCCGACCAATACCATTAAAGGCAAAAAATTGCAATCAAGAGTATAGCTTGAGCTGAAAATTATAACAGGTGAAAAGCAGGCAAATGCGTAAATTACATCCACCATTTTTTGATTGTTAGGTATTAGCTCCTTGATAAAAAGGTAGAACACCCAAATACCGATTATGCCGGCAATTAAAATTGGTATTCTTGACACAAAAAGGCTGTATCCGAATACTTTAATGAACACAGCCATTAGGTATGTAGCAAACGGCGATTGACCGCCGTAAAGCCATGTGTCAAAGTAAATAGGTAATTTTTCGCCTAAAATATCCGTGCCGTTATCGGCAAGTGACCTTGCGTTTAAAATAGTCATTGCCTCGTCAACATGAATATTGCCCCTTATGGTGTTAACTACCATTAGAGCTGTTTGAAGTATAACGGATACAATAAACAGTATTTGATGCGGTTTAAGTGCTTTAATTCTTTTAATCATAATTACTTTGTATGCTCATCGAGAGTGAGATAGTATGCAGGCAAAAAATGCTCATTGAAATACTTAACCTCTTCAAGCTCTATTTCTTCTATTTTTGCTTTTTGCGCCTCAAGCGCCTTCTCAAACTCACGATTGCCCATTCTGCTTTCTTCAATGCACTTAATAAGTGCACTGATTTTGTCGGCAGCCTTTACAAGCGCCCAAAGCTCGCTGTCTTCCTCTAATGGTTCAAAGAAAGGCTTGTAATCCTCAGCAAACTCGTCAGGAAGCATTGAAAGCAGTCTTTCGCCTGCAATATGCTCAATGTCCTTGTAAACGCTCTTTATCTCGTTGTTATAATACTTAACGGGAGTCGGCATGTCGCCGGTAATAACCTCTGTTGTGTCGTGGTAAAGTGCAAGAAGGCAAACTCTTTGAGCATCATGGCTTTTTCCGAATTTTTTGTTTCCGATAAGTGCAAGTGCATGCGCAATAACAGCGACAGAATGGCTGTGCTCGGCAATATTTTCCTTGCTTGTGTTGTTCATTAAAGCCCACCTGTCGATAAGCTTCATTCTGTTTACCATTGCAAAAAAGTTACTGCTCATTGTCAGACTCCGCCTTTGCAATATTTATACCAAGCTCATCAAGCTGAATGTCATCAATAGTGCTTGGAGCGCCGCTCATAAGCTCGCTTGCATTTTGAACCTTAGGGAACGCAGTAACATCTCTTAAGCTGTCGGCACCGCAAATAAGCATTGCAAGTCTGTCAAGACCGATACCCATGCCACCGTGCGGCGGAGAAGCATAGTGATATGCTTCAACAAGGAAGCCGAATTTAGCGTCGATTTCCTCCTGCTCCATGCCGAGAAGCTCAAACATCTTGTTTTGAAGCGCGCAGTCGGTAATTCTCATTGAGCCTGATGAAAGCTCTGTGCCGTTAAGCACAAGGTCGAATGCCTTAGCCCTCACCTTGCCCTTGTCAGTGTCAAGATACTCAATGCATTCCTCCATAGGCATTGTGAAGGGATGGTGCATAGCAACCCATTCACCTGTTTCCTCATCCTGCTCAAAGAACGGCATTTCTGTAATCCAAAGGTAATTCCACTTGCCCTCAGGGATAATTCCAAGCTCCTTAGCGATTATTAAACGGAGTGAGCCGAGGATTGAAAGAGCCGACGAAGTCTTGTCGGAAATGATGAAGATGCAGTCGCCCTGCTCGGCACCGAGCTGTTCAATAAGAGCTTCAAGCTCACCCTCCTTTAAGAACTTTGCAAATGAGCAGTTAGGGGCCTCGTCTGCCCATCTAACATAGGCAAGTCCCTTTGCGCCGATGCCCTTTGCATGCTCTGTAAGCTTGTCAATCTTCTTTCTTGTGTATGTTGAAGCGCAATTTCTCGCAACGATAGCTCTTACGCTACCACCGTCGGCAATTGCATTTTTGAAAACGACAAAGTCGGTTTTATCTGCCCAATCCGTAACATCGTTTATGAGCATGTCAAAACGAGTGTCAGGCTTGTCGGAGCCGTATTTTTCCATAGCGTCGGCAAATGTCATTCTCGGGAGAGGGAGCTTTATGTCAACATCAATTGTTTCCTTCATAAGCTTTTTGATAAAGCCCTCTGCCATCTCCATAATGTCCTCGGTGTCAACAAATGACATCTCAAGGTCAATCTGTGTAAACTCAGGCTGCCTGTCGGCACGAAGGTCCTCGTCTCTAAAGCAACGGGCAAGCTGAATATATCTGTCAAAGCCTGCAACCATTGTAAGCTGCTTGTAAATTTGCGGAGATTGCGGAAGAGCATAGAATTTGCCGTTGTGAACTCTTGACGGTACAACATAGTCTCTTGCACCCTCCGGTGTGGATTTAATCATCATAGGAGTTTCAATTTCGATGAAATCATTAGCATAGAAATATTCTCTTGCGATTTTAGCAATCCTATGGCGCATGAGAATATTCTGTGTAAGCCTTTGATTTCTAAGGTCAAGGTAACGATACTTGAGAGTAGTTTCGTCACCGACCTTGTCGCTGTTTGCAATATCAAACGGCGGAGTTTCAGCCTTTGAGATTATGCGAAGCTCCTTTACAATGATTTCAATTTCTCCTGTCGGAATATCCTTGTTTTTGCTCTCGCGCTCACAAACCGTACCGACTGCTGCAATAACATATTCGGCGCGAACGCTTTGTGCCTTTGCAAATACCGTTCTGTCGGTTGTGTCATTAAATGAAAGCTGAACAATACCTGTTCTGTCTCTCAGGTCAATGAAAATCAAGTTGCCAAGGTCACGCTGCTTTTGGTTCCAGCCGAAAAGTGTAACCTCTTTTCCGACATCGGATATTCTTAACTCACCGCAATAATTTGTTCTTTTAAGTCCTTTAATTGTTTCCATTATTATTCCTCGTTTCCTACACTGAAAAGTGATGTAAAATCAAATTCCTCTCCGTTAATCTCAAGATCGGCAAGCTGCTGAGAGAGTGATGTGTTGTAAAATCCGTTAACGAATGTATCAAGTGCAAGCTCTGTTTCCTCGCCGGATTGCATATTCTTGAGCTTAACAATTTTCTCATCAACCTCTGTGTCGCCGATAACAACAGTAAATTTTGAGCCGAGCTTGTCAGCATATTTCATCTGTGCCCTAAGGCTTCTGCCGTTAAGGTCAAGAAGTGCAGAGAAGCCTTCTGCTCTCATGTCCTTTGCAATTTCAACAGCCTTGAGGACTGCCTTTTCACCGAGAGCAATAATGAATAAATCCGGTGTTGCAGGAGCAGGGAATTCACATTCCTGTGCCTCGAGTAAAAGCATAAGCCTTTCAAGTCCCATCGCAAACCCGAGCGACGGAGTGCTTTGTCCGCCAAGCTCTTCAACAAGACCGTCGTATCTGCCGCCGCCGCAAACAGTGCCCTGTGCGCCGATTGCATTTGAAACAAATTCAAAAACAGTCTTTGTGTAATAGTCAAGTCCTCTAACGATTTTAGGGTTGATTGTATATTCAATTCCTTGAGCCTTGAGATAGGTCTGCACCTTTTCAAAATGCTCCCTGCACTCATCGCAAAGGTAATCAATTACAACAGGAGCGCCCTGTGCAATTTCCTTGCATATAGGACTCTTGCAGTCAAGGATTCTCATAGGGTTTCTTTCAAGCCTGTCGCGGCATGTATCGCAAAGCTCGTCCGATCTTGATGCAAAATATTCCTTGAGTGCATTATGATAATGCTTTCTGCATTCAGGGCAACCGATTGAGTTAATCTCAAGGCTCAAGTCCTTAACACCGAGATTATCAAATATCGACTTTGCAAGTGCAATTATTTCAGCATCGGCAATCG
>CAMGDK010000114.1 GCA_946042285.1 uncultured Clostridia bacterium
ATTTCATCAATCATAAATACTCCTAAAGCTTTATTTTGTTATATAATATCATATATTTTATCAATTTTCAATAACTATTGAATTTTATAAAAACTGTTGATATAATGTAGATTATAAAAGGTAAGGTGAATTATATGAAAATTCTTGCGTTCGACATCGGCGGCACAAATATTAAATATGCTCTTATCGATGAAAGCTTCACAATAACTGACAGGCACACAATTCCTACCGAAGCGGAAAAAGGCGGTCAAAACCTAATTCAAAAGATAATATCTATTATTGATGAATACGAAGGTCTCGACAGAATAGCCGTTTCAACAGCAGGACAGGTTGACAGTAAAACAGGAATTGTTGTATATTCAACCGACAACATTCCATATTACACCGGAATGATGGTTAAAAAAATTATAGAAAACAAGACGGGTATTCCCACTTTTGTTGAAAATGATGTTAACGCATTCGCTCTCGGCGAAGCAAAATTCGGCGCAGCAAAGGGAAAATCCGATTTTCTCTGCCTTACTTACGGAACAGGAATCGGCGGTGCACTTTATCTTAACAACGAGTTGTATAAGGGATTAGGATCTTCTGCCGGTGAATTCGGTCACATGATTACTCACGCAGGCGGCAAGCAGTGCACCTGTGGTGGCGAGGGATGCTATGAATGCTATGCTTCTACCCGTGCACTCGTTGATGCTGTTAACAAGGCTAACTCAACAAATCTAAATGCTTTTGAAATTTTTGCACCTGAAAATTTTGTGAAGCCGGAAATAAGATCTGTTATTGATAAATGGATTGATGAAATGATTATCGGGTTAATAAACATCATTTATATATTTAATCCACCTCTTATAGTTTTAGGAGGCGGTATTATGAACGAAAGCTATGTTATAGACCTAATTGACAGGAAAATTTATAATCTTTTAATGGAAAATTTCAAGGACGTTAACATAGTTAGATCTCGCCTCGGTAGCGATGCGGCACTTCTCGGTGTTGCTGCCGAAGCAGCAGAATTATAAAGCAGTACAAAATAGCCGTTAGATTTCTCTAACGGCTATTTTCTATAATCTAAATTGCTTCAAATATTGCTTATCCTCTTTTGTTACTCTGTACGAATCGCAAATTTTAGATATTGTTTTGTTTTGAATAAATCTTGTTAGCTGCTTACTTTTGATAAGCGGCATTATTTTTTCCGGATATTTAATATAGATAAATGAAAATGCCCAGGCAATTGCCATATTCACATAATAAAAATCCGACCTTATTCCCGAAATAATTTCAACAATCCTATCTGAATAATCATCGTCGATGAAATAATCCATCAATACTATAATCGCAAATCTCAGCTCGTATTCATTACTGCTATGCAAATATTTTGCTAAATACTCAATTGTTTCGTCCTTATACTTCTTAATAAACTTACAATTAGAGCACACACTGTCGCAAACTGCCCAATTGTCAATTAAAGGCACAAATTCGTCCAGCAATTCAAAATATTCGTTTATATCCCTTTTTGCGTAGCCGATCATTAAGCCCTTAATCATAAATTCTTCGTAATAGTATGGGCTTGCAATTTGAATGTTACATTTTACGGCATCCCTTGCTATTTTTCTCATAATAGGCACTCTCACGCCTATTATTCTTTGTTCATCAACAGTGGGGACAATATTCTTATGAAATGATTTGTACTCCAAATCCTGATTTTCAAAGAGTATTTTTCTAATATCCATTTAATCACCGAAATAAAAATATCATAAATACTCTTTTAATTCAACAAATTTTTCATCATTTGATGAAACATAGTTTTCTTCTATTTCACATTCAAGGCTCAAAGTGTCAACAAGCTGTGGATTTCTGACCTCAAGCTTATCATCTTTAAATCGAATTATATTCATTATTCCACCAAGTGATTTAACAACACTGTTAAGTCTTGTTGGAAAATAAGTATTTAACAAATCCGTTATTCCGAATTTGATAACTACCATTCTTGCGATAAAGTATCCTATACACAAAAAGATTACTCCACCGGCAATTAAATAAACAATATTGTCGGCATTTAATACCATTTCAATTATTGAACCGTTGAACAAATAACCCATACCAAGACCTATAAGGTGAGCGCTAACATAGCACAATGCTTGAGTTAATGACAAAAACAGATACATCCACGGGCTCTCAAGGAGAACAAAAAGCATAAATAAAAAGCAGTTTCCGCTTAAAACAGCAGATATAGCCGTAAATATTAAAGCGATTCGTTGTACTCCTTTAACATAATCAAGCATCGAAATCAATGCGCCGAATACAACAAACAAACTATAATATCTGCCTGACATGTATGTTGAGATTTCAGGTGCATTATATCCAATCTTAAACAAATCCTTTGTTCCTGTAACTATGCTATCATCAATATAGTAAGCTCCGCCAAAGCTTTTACCGAATATTGCATTTCTAAGACTGTCTGCATTAAAAGAAGAAAACAGACTGTCAATAAAACCGAACAATGCCGAAGACGCAACGCCTTTATTTGACAAGGCGGAGGCTATTATCATAACAAGCTCGTTATAGTATTTATCAACAAACAGCAAAAGCAATCCAAATAGCAATGCGAATACTATTAAAAATATAAACGAAAGCCATTCGTCAAAGCTTTTGAAGCAAAGCACACATAAAAAAGAAAAAAGAACGGCAAAAGCAAAAAACAATTCAACAATTTCACAATCGGTAATAATAATGTCAACAACAGAAAGACACACTATACTCCAAAATCCTTTTATTCCCTTTTTGTCATTTGCTGATACACTAACAATAAAATAGCAAAAAACATAAGCAACCAAGTGCTCAAACAAATATGCCAAGCTTATAATAACACTTGATATATCGGGTTCAAGCATTATTGAAATTTGAAGCAATATTTCTGCAAAAACAATAAATACGGAGCTTATTGTGTATGGTATCAATAGTGAATTTTGAATTTTATTTAATCTATTATAAACACTCATGCTATTGTTATTTGCAATATTTTCCCAAATAAACATTAAATCCCTTTGCATTTGCAAAGGGATTATAGACTGTCGATAAAGTGGTCTGAACCACGCCAAAGAATGTGAATAATAAAAATTCTCGTAGGGGCTTGCAGTGCAAGCCCGATTTATTTTTTCAGCGAATTAAAAATTTGAAAAGTGGCATAAATATCGAATTTATGCCACTTTTGGCGTTTTTCGTTTTTTGCTCGGGGGCGGTACCATTGTACAGCTCCCACTCGCAAGAAAACGAAATTCAGTTCCATTTCTCGAAGTCTGCCAGCGTGTAGAAATCTGTAAATTGACTTTTTCTACACGCTGAAATCCCTTTGCAAATGCAAAGGGATTATTATCAGTCAAAAAATGTTAAGTATTCGGGATCCTTGGCCATAGAGTAGCAGCTGTTTTCACCAACAATCACATGATCATGAAGCTTTATACTCGATTTACTCAACAAATACTTAAAGTTTATTGTAAAATTCAAATCATCATGAGACGGAGTACAATTACCCATAGGGTGATTATGAGCAATAATTATTGCAGAAACATTGTACAACGAAATATAATCAAATATTTCAGCAGTGTCAACCTTTGATGTGTTAACAGTACATTTTCTAAACAGTCTATGATTTATAACCTTTCCGTTATTTGCAAGTAAAACAACACAAAAGCGCTCAACTGTTTCCTCACTCAAAAGATTGTTGCAGTATTCAATTGCATCGTCAGAATCCAATATTTTTGTAATATTATCATTTTTGTTCTTTTTTGCTCTTGCATTAAGAACTCTAATCAAGCTGATTGCAACGGCAGTTGACTCGCCTACTCCATCGACCTTCATTAAGGCCTGAGGCTTTGCATCAAGAATATTTTCAAGAGAGCCAAAAGCATTCATAAGGTTGTACGATACAGGCTTAACATCCTTTCGTGGTATCACCAATGACAGAAACAGTTCAAGCACCTGATAGTCCGGTGCATTTTCAAAGCCATCAAGAAGATAGCTCTTTCTCATTCTTTCTCTATGTCCTTCTCTACTCAACTGAGGCATAAGCATTCCCCTACTTATAAATAATTTACCATTTACTATTGTCATAATCTGCACATGATTTGTCCTTCAGTGCCGCTCTAATTTCAACATAACAACCGCATTTCAAGCACATTCCCGAAATCAAGTTTTCGCAAGATTTGCACCATTCAAGCCTGAACTGATAAGTTTTACTGTCAACCTTTAATGAATCGTCAAGGTTATTTAAATAATCACTGACTGATTTGTAAGCTTCCTTTTCGCCCGCTTCATAAAGCAGGCATTTTTTACATTTTTGCATGAATTATTCAATGACGAACTTAACAATGCTACATGCAGGAAGTGTACATGTAAAGCCATCAGACAACTTCCTGAAATCATTGAATTCTTTTACACACACATTGCAGGCGTTGTCAAAATCATTTCTGTCGTGAATATCGCCGTTTAAAATCTCAGCCCTAATGCTCTTAATCTTTCTGTCTGCAATCTGGCACTTAATCTTAGATGACTTTTTATCAGACACATTTGCAATCGTTGAATAAATAACACCGTTTTCATCAATTGACGCAGATTCAA
>CAMGDK010000115.1 GCA_946042285.1 uncultured Clostridia bacterium
GATGATAACAGCTCGCCTGACACGGAATCAATTGACGAAATATTAAAAAGCTTTCAGCGTGAAAAGGAAATAAGAAAGGCTAATCCCGATTCAATCTCCATGCCCGATGCACCCGTCAGAAGCGAAAGGCAGTTGATTGACTTTACCGCTGACACAGATGATAAGGCAGAGGAAAGGCCTGCAAAGCGACAGCCCAAGGTAAAAAAAGAGCGCAAAAAAATAAACATCAAAAAGCTTGCAAAGCCTATAATCATTGCCGTTGCACTTACAGCAGTAATTGCAGGTGCAATATTCGCAGTGAAATTTGCCGTTACTCAGTCAAGGGTTGCGTATCTCAAGCCCTATCAGCAAAAATATCCCGATGCCCAATTTCCGCAGGGAATACTTGAAAAATACTGTGATACCTTTGGTGAAAACGAGGGTACGGTCGGATATATCAAAATTAACGAGCTTTCATTTGAGTCTGCCGTTATAGAAAAGAAGAAGGACATATATCCAATGGCAGAGGAGGTTGCCACGGGCGCACAGCAAAACAATTTTGTTGTTTACCTTGACAATAACAAGCTTGAGGAATACTATAAGGACGCAGACTCATATAACGAAAAAGCAAGCGGATTTATTCAGTATTCAGACCTGCTTTGCGACTATAATTTCAAGGTGATAGGTGCTTTTTACACTAACACAAAGGCAGATGACGATGCAGGATACATCTTCCCGTACAATGTCACAGAGGCTCTTACCGAAAAATCGTCTGCTGCATTCATCGACAGACTTCAAACAAGATTTATGTACGACACGGGAGTTACCATCACAAGAGGTGACAGGCTGCTGACCGTTTCCTGCCCGACAGATTACAGAAAAGATTTTAGGTTTGTGGTTGTCGGGGTTATGCGAGATGATAACGAAAAGCTGACTGCAAAAAACAAGCAGATGATTCGCTATGCACAGGTGATTTACGATGAGCAAGGCAAGCAAAATCCTTATCGCTTTGCATCAAAATGGTATCCGGAAATTGTAATCACAAAAGACGACGGAACAACAAGGACATATCAGCAAAGCATTAAGCATTACAAACAGAAGCAATAAGCATAAAAAAGAACTAACGAGAGCCGTTAGTTCTTTTTTCTTTAAAGTGATTCTCTTTTTTCGTGAATTCTTCTTGCGATATATACTGCCGGTGTGTCGAGCAGGCTTGTTACGATAAAGATAACATAGCTCGACAGGAAAATTGAAACAAGTGTCTTCACATCATAAACACCGAAAAATGCAAACAATGTGAACAAAAGAGTGTTCAAAATCTGGCTGACAAGCGTTGAGCCGTTATTCCTGAGCCACAGATACTTTCGCTTGCTGCCAAAGCGCTTTTGCGTAAACGCCCACCACTTATGATAAAGCCAAACATCAAATATTTGACTAATAGCATAAACGACGAGTGAAGCAATAATCAATCTCGGTGTGTTTGAAAAAACGACCTTGATTGACGGCGAGATAAAGTCGCTCTCGCTCGGAGTGTAAAGCATCCAGCTTTGTGATATTAAAAGGAAGAAAACAGATGAGAATACACCAATCCACACCGCCTTGCTTGCTTCCTTTTTACCCTCGCACTCGGATAAAATATCCGTTACAAGAAAGGTTGCCGCAAAAAGCACATTGCCAAGCGTTTGCTCCATTCCAAAGGCATTTACAAGTATTGCCGCTTCAATGTTTGCAAGCACTGTTGCTATTGCCGACACGCAGTAAAGACCTGCCTTGCCGAAAAATTTGTATGCTAAAATTACCGCTGAGAAAATAAACACAAGCGAGCCTATAAGTAATAATTCGTTTGTCATATCAGTCACCTACTCCAAAATCAGTATTGTTAATTAAAATGTCAACCCTTGAATTGTCCTTATAAAGCGGATAAAGTCGGTCGATAAACTCCTTAATAACCGCACTGTCGGGAGCGACCTGCGTCGTATTATCACACATAATATTAACGCAGATACGCTCGAAATACTTGAGTCCCAGCTCAATATCCGTTTTCATTGAGTCGAAGGTTTGACCTGATATTCCAAATAGGAAATTTGCCTCATCAAACTGAGCGCTGATGATTTGAGGCTCCCTGTCGGGTATTCCCTTTTTCAACACATTTTCTCTCAAATCGTAATCAAAGGTTTCAAGACCGAGCTTCATTTTAAGCGTAAAGTCCGAGAAATCCCTTCTCAATTCATCAATCCTGTTTTTGTAAAGATAATGACTTTCAAAATGAATAGTGTCAATTCCTTTTTCACGACAGACTGACTTAATCAGCTCTAATGTTTTTCGATCAAGCTCAAACACCGAGCCGCTGTTGATAACCTCAAGGCATTTATACCTGCCTGTAACCTTTTTCAGCACAGACTCGTTAAGCCTGAAGTTTTCCTCCTCACTGTCGCATTTGTCCAAGTGATAATCACAAAATGTACATTTTTTATATATACATCCCGTGCCGCGAAGAAGAACAATCTCCCTGCGGTTTTTTTCTTCAATAATACTATACCTTTCCATTCTCTTTTTTGACAAAGAAAAAAGCGCAGCTGTCCTAAGGATAGCCGCGCAATATGCCCTGTCTTTCTCCTTAGTTTTGATTAGGTGATAATCACCTCGGCAGGATGGTTACGAACTGCCGTATTAAATTAAGATGCTTCAATTTCCTTTAAGGTGAAGCCCTTGCCATCGATTATATCATAATCCGTTTTAGAACACAAGGGGCAAATTCTTGAGCATTTGTTTAATTCATATATATTTCCGCACGAGCATTTTGCCATAGCGGGAATTACCGTCAGCTTAAGCTCTGTTGAGTCATACTCAGAGCCGAGCCGAGCCACCTTCCAGCACTCGCTGAAATACTCGGGAATAATACCGCAAAGCTCGCCTGCCTCAACCGTAAGAGATTTAATCTTTTTGAGACTCTGCTCCTCCTTAATTTCATCAAGAAGCTCAATTATTTCAAGTACAATTCCTAACTCGTGCATTACTTATTCCACTCTTGAACCTGTGCCTTAAGCCATGCACACCACTCATCAACGCCCTCACCCGTCTTTGCAGAAATAAAGAAGATTTCGGCATTTGGATTGAGCCTGTGTATTCTTTCAACAACGGCATCGTCGTCAAAGTCGAATACGCTTTTTGTGTCAATCTTGTTGATAAGAACAACATCGCTGATTGTGAACATAAGCGGATATTTGAGAGGCTTATCGTCGCCCTCAGGCACAGAGAGAATCATGGCATTCTTGCTTGATCCTGTGTCAAACTCGGCAGGGCAAACAAGGTTGCCGACATTTTCAAGCACTACAAGGTCTAAATCCTGTGTGCCGAACTCATCGAGTCCCTGCTCTGTCATGCCTGCATCAAGGTGACACATTCCGCCTGTGTGAAGCTGAATTGACCTCACGCCTGTGTCGGAGATTGCCTTTGCATCAACATCGCTGTCAATATCTGCCTCCATAACACCGATTTTCAAATCATCCTTAAGTCTTGCGATGGTTGACTTAAGAGTAGTTGTTTTGCCTGCACCGGGCGATGACATAAGATTAAGCAAAAAGGTTTTCTCGCTCTTGAGCCTTGCTCTTATCCTGTCAGCCTCTTTGTCGTTATTTTCAAAAACGCTTCTTTTAATTTCTATAACCTTAAATTCGTCCATCTCTCATCCCTCTATCATCTTAATAATTTCATCACGGGAAAGTGTTACTGCTCTTGCGTTATCATTGTCGGGAACAGCACGAAGAATTTTGCCGTTATATCTTGATACAAGATATTGACAATCCCTGCCGTCAATCGTGAGCATTTTAATCTCGTATTCTTCTTCAACGGGAACCTGCTTTGTGTATGCTGATTTTTCGGTAAGCGCTCCTGTTGGGCAAAGGCTTACGCAAAGTCCGCAGTTGGTGCATTTTGTTTGGTCAAGAGGTAGTGCGAATGCCGGTGACACGCTTGTCTTAAATCCTCTGCCAAGCAGACCGATTGCACTGATGTCCATAACCTCCTTGCACGAGCGAACACAAAGACCGCAAAGAATACATTTTGCAGTATTTCTTTCAATGAATGAATTTTCGTCCTTTGTATATTTTTGAGGCATTTCACCCGCAAAGCGCTCAGGATTGATGTCGTATCTTTGGGCAACATTCAAAAGTCTGCACTTGAAGTATTCTCTGCAGCCGCACTCAAGGCAACGCTTTGCCTCTGCGACAGCCTCCTCCTGCGTAAGACCGAATGAAACCTCTTTGAAATTATCCTTTCTCTCCTCAGGCTTAAGCACCTGTGCAACTATTTGCGCCTGCTTTTCCTTGCCTGAAAGGTCTATTCTGTCCTCGTCCCTCTTGCTGATATAAGGAACGCGGGTGTTAAGTGTCTTGCCCATAAGATATGCGTCAACAGACTTAACACAGCGGTCAGCCTCGCCGATAGCTTCAATAGCGATTGATGCGCCCTTATTTGTTGCGTCACCGATAGCAAACACGCCGTCAAGGTCTGTAAGGAAGGTATCCTCGTCGGCTGCGATTGTGCCTCTCTCGGTCATTGCAACATCACCGAAATCTGTCTGATCAAGCCTTTGACCGATAGCCATAATTACGCTGTCAAGCTC
>CAMGDK010000116.1 GCA_946042285.1 uncultured Clostridia bacterium
ACCTAAGCCTTCGTCGGCAGCGTCAGATGTGTATAAGAGACAGATATAGTAATATTTAATATGGAAATTGTTGAGCTTTTGTAAAATATCTAAGGAAGTATTCATGATGTCAAATCCGTTAGTCAGTATTATCATACCGGTTTATAATGTTGAGAGTTATCTTGACAGGTGCGTGCAAAGCGTTGTTAACCAGTCATACAAAAATCTTGAGATAATCCTTGTTGATGACGGCTCACCCGATAATTGCCCTGCAATGTGCGACGAATGGGCAAAAAAGGATAATCGTGTTAAGGTTATACATAAGCAAAACGGCGGACCGTCCTTCGCACGAAATGTCGGAATTGATAATATAAGCGGTGAATATGCTTTCTTTATTGACAGTGATGATGAAATAACGATTGATGCAATCGAAACATCACTAAATGCTTTAATTGATAATAATTGCGATATGACCGTCGGCAGATATGTTGAGGTCATAAACGGTGTTGAAAAACCGACAGAATTTTCAAACAGCGTTACGGTATATGACGAAAATGCCTGTTGGAAGGACCACTACGAGCATGAAAGAGCGGGGGATTATGATTATTCAATATCCTTGATAATACCTTGCTGTAAAATGATTAAAAGCAGCATATTTGACAATCTCCGCTTTGAAGACGGCAAGCTTCATGAGGACGAGTTTTTTATTCATAATTTAGTTTCAAGATGCAAAAAAATTGCATTTATCGATCAAAAGCTTTATCTGTATCATCAAATTGCAACAAGCAGAAACCATACTCAAAATGTTCAAAATTCAATTGATATGCTTGAAGCTCTTGAGAAAAGATATAACTATTTTAAGGAAAACAACCTTTCATGCGCTGATGATGCAAAATACCATTTTCTGTGCATGCTTGTAAATTCAATAAATTCACATTATGAGCCTAACGACACCTATGGCTTATACAGTAAATTTAAAAATTCATATAAGGAATGTATTGATAACTCTTTTTCTTCAGTGAAGCAAAGATTAGTGTGTTCGCTTATTTATAATTTTCCTGCCTTGTATTATCATATCAGGAAGCTTTTGAAGTAGAGGTTTTTATGTCTAACAGGGAATTATCATCAAATAAAAAGCTGTTCCTCAATCTATCGGCAAGCTTTTTGGCTTTCGCCGTTACATTTGGAATTAACTTTTTCCTTTCACCGTATATTGTAAGAACTGTCGGTGTTGAGGCTTACGGCTTTGTTAATTTGGCAAACAATTTCATAAGCTATGCATCCTTAATTTCCGTCGCGCTTAACGCACTTGCAGGAAGATTTATTTCTGTGAGCATATTTGAAAAGGATTACGAAAAGGCAAATAAATATTATTCGTCTGTTTTTTTGGCAAATTGCGTTTTGTCGTTAGTGATGCTTGTTGGCGCATTATTTGTTTGGATTTATCTTGAGCATTTGATTAAAATTCCAAACGACATTTTTTGGGATGTTAAAATACTTTTTGCGGCAATGTTTTTAAATTGTATAGTTAATACCGTCGGCTCGGTTTTTTCTGTTTCAACATTTGTTGCAAATAAGCTGTACTTAACATCAATCAGGAATATCGAGGCAAGCGGTGCAAGGGCGGTTATTTTAGTGTTAGCTTACGCCTTTTGCGCTCCCAAGATTTTATATCTCGGAATTACGACACTGCTGACATCGCTGTACTGCATCATCTTTAATTACTACTATATTCATAAGCTTACACCTTATCTTCATATCAAAAAGGCATACTTTGATATGAAGGCAGTAATTGAGCTGATTGCTTCGGGAGTATGGAATTTAGTCACAAGATTAGGTCAAATTTTTACGGACGGTCTTGATTTGCTTATAACCAATATTTTTATCAGCGCAACAGCTATGGGCGTTTTATCTGTTGCAAAGACTATTCCCAATGCAATAAACAGTATAATAATGGCGCTCGTCGGCTCCTTCTCACCGAATTTTACAGAGCTTTATGCCGAGAAAAAATTTGATGAATTGATTACATCAATTAAGCAGTCGATGAAAATAATGGGTATTCTAACCACCTTGCCCATTGTTGTGCTTATTGTCTGCGGTGAAAAATTCTTTGCCCTGTGGCAACCGACACAGGATGCAAAGCAGCTGCAGATACTGTCTATCATTACAATTGCGTGCGCTATTTTCAGCGGCGGAATCAACTGCCTTTATAATCTTTTTACCGTTTTAAACAAGATTAAGATGAATTCGATTGTGGTAGTTTGCTCGGGAGTGCTCAGTACAATCATTGTGTTTATTTTGCTGAAAACGACAAGCCTCGGCATATATGCAGTAGCAGGAGTAAGCACTGTTATAAGCTTAGTTAGGAATTTTGCTTTTACAGCTCCCTACGGTGCGAAATGTCTTAATTTGAAATGGTATGCCTTTTACCCCGATATGCTCAGACCTGCTTTGTTTGTCGGCGTATCTTCACTAATCGGTATTTTTATTTCAAGGTACTTCACAAGCACCTCATGGCTTAGCTTGATTATATTGGGAGTAATTGTTTTAAGTATTTCGATAGCCTTAGGCTATTTCATTGTTTTGAACAAAAGCGACAGACAGGCAGTTATCGGAATTCTTAAATCAAAGATATTTAACAAAATTAAGAGGTCATAATGAAAAAAGGTTTGTTTGTATGCAATTCGGTGTATCAAATACTTGTTGCAAGCTGGATAAAATATACATATTTTCAAAACGATTCATTTGATGTGATTGTTACAGATCACATGAATGGATATGAGTCCATTGCCGCAAATCTCGCTGAAACGGGATTGTTTGACAATGTTCATATTGTAAAATCCAAGGATTATGTTCATTGTGACGGCGAAAGATATTCAAATTTCATCGAAAAAGCGTTTTATTACAGATTTCCCGATAAAGAATTAAAGAAATATTTTGTGCCTGATAGGAAATACGATATAGTATTCTTTGCGAATTACGACACATTTGCAAGATTGCTTTTTGATGTCCTTAAGAGAAAAAACAAAAATATCAGCCTGAATATTTACGAGGACGGATTAGCCTCGTACAGTGTGCTTACGAAGAAATACTATAATATTCAAAAGCCATCCGCAAGCAAACTGAAAGCATTTGTAAACAAGCATATATTCAACTGTCAATATATGCAGGGTAACATTGAAAAGCTTTATATTTTTAATAAGGATTTATCAGAATGGAATCCCGATTGCGAGCTTTTTGAAATTAAAAAGATTGATTGCCGCGATGAAAAATTCAAATCTTGTATAAACCGTGTTTTTGATTATCAAAATCTTAAGGATACCTACGATGAAAAATATATCTTCTTTGAAGAATCGTTTTATGCCGAAACAGGATTCACCGAGGATGTTGAGCTGATTGAAGAATTGGCAAAAAGGGTTGGCAAGGATAACCTGCTTATAAAAATTCATCCGCGTAATCCCGAAAACAGATTTGAAAAATTAGGCTACAAAACA
Source organism: uncultured Clostridia bacterium (assembly GCA_946042285.1). Taxonomy (GTDB): domain Bacteria; phylum Bacillota; class Clostridia; order Oscillospirales; family Acutalibacteraceae; genus Eubacterium_R. Next base: position 3,474 of record CAMGDK010000116.1, read on the forward strand.
AACAAGGATACCGCTATTCCTTGGGAGGTTATTGCACTAAATAAGGATTTGACTGATAAAGTTCTTATTTCAATTTCATCTACAAGTATTCTAAATCCAAAGTCTATTTTGGATATTGATGTAAGAGTTGTATCAATTGTAAAATGCCTAAAGAATAAGCCAAAGCTTATAAATGACGAGTTTTATAATACACTGATGAGCTTTTGTGATTATTTTGATAATATCGAGCTTGCAGACAGTATTGAAGAAATATAACATAAGGGTTGAATTAAATATGAAGGTAAATGTACTCTTAACAGGTCGAGGAAACAACACATTAAAGGATAAAAATATTCTTGATGTTTTAGGTCATCCGGTTATGTACTATCCGGCGCAGGCGTGCAAAAACGCTTCACTGACTCAAAATCTTTATTGCAGCAGTGATGATGACGCAATTTTGAGCGTTGCACAGGAGCTTGGATATATTCCCATTAAGCGTCCGCTTGAATTGGCGTTGCCGACTGCACAGCATATTGACTGCATACTGCACGGACTTGATGTTATGAAGAAAAATGATGACATGCCGGATATATTGGTTGTTGCGCTCGCAAATAATGTAACAATCAAGTCAAATTGGGTGGATGATTGCATCAAAATGATGCAGCAGGATATGGACATTTCATGCGTAATTCCCGTATATCAGGATAACGACCATCATCCTTTGCGTGCAAAAAGGATTGACGAAAACGGTAAAATTCAAATGTATGAGGATGTAGAAGGTGAGATTTCAACCAATCGTCAGGATTTAGAGCCTTGCTATTTTGTATCTCATAACATTTGGGTGCTCAATGTTGCTAAAATGCTCAGCGGCGAAAAGGGACAGGCGCCTTGGACATTCATGGGCAACAACATAATGCCTTACTTGATTGACGAGTCACTTGATATTCACCACAAAACAGATTTATATCTTGCAAAGGAATGGATAATTAACAATTACACGGATTAACCGAATATTGCTTAACGAAAACTGTTGTTTATTTAATAGACGGCAGTTTTTTTATTATAGACATAAGCAGTATAATGATATATAATAAACAGGTAAATATTTGCAAGGGATGACG
>CAMGDK010000117.1 GCA_946042285.1 uncultured Clostridia bacterium
CCGAATATCAAATGCTCAAGAGCAATCCGTCAATGGATTTTGTTCCGAGAACATATATCTTTGCTTCAAAGGCAGCACCGGGCTACTACATGGCAAAGAAGATTATCGAGCTTATTGACGCTCTTTCAAATCTTGTTAACAACGATCCTGACATTAAGGGCAGAATCAAGATTGTATTTATGGAGGATTACAATGTTTCCCTTGCCGAAACATTGATGCCTGCCGCAGATATTTCCGAGCAGATTTCACTTGCCGGCACAGAGGCTTCGGGTACAGGTAATATGAAGCTTATGCTCAACGGTGCAGTCACCCTCGGTACTCTTGACGGTGCAAATGTTGAGATTTATGATGCTGTCGGCGATGATAACATATTCCTCTTCGGTCTTAAGACTCCGGAGGTTCAGCAGCTTCAAAGAACAGGATATGATCCTAAGCAGTATATGAATAATAACGAGGCTCTCAAGAATGCACTTGAGTTCATCAACAGCGGCGTAAACGGTAAGAGCTTCGGCGAAATCTATTCATCACTCGTTAATGTCGATCAGTACATGGCACTTGCCGATTTTGCTGATTATCAAAACGCACAGCGTGCTTCTGCCGAGGCATATCTTGATAAGGAAAGATTTGCAAGGATGTCACTCATGAACATCAGCGGTGCAGGTGTGTTCAGCGCAGACCGTTCAATTATGGACTATGCTAATAATATTTGGAGCACAAAGCCTGTTCAGTTTAAGGAAGAGCCAAAGGCAACAAAGAAGCCTTCAGCTCCGAAAAAGCCTGCCAAGAAGAAGTCAAGCGCTCAAAAGACAGAGCCAAAGAAGGAAATTAAGACTGAACCAAAGAAGGCTCCAAAGGCAGAGCCTAAAAAGGAAGCCGCAAAGAAGGAAGTAAAAAAAGAGGTTAAGAAGGAAGCAGTAAAGCCTGCAAAAAAGACAAAATCCACCTCTAAAAAGACTAAATAATATAAAATAGGGGAGGGTTGCATACTCTCCCTATTTTTGGAGAAAAAATATGCTGATTTTCAATTCGAGAAGCAAAGCATACAAGTCAATAATTTCAGCAATTGCAACTAAAGAGCAATGCAAGCTGCGCATAGTTGTTCCGAGAGATTGCAAATGCAGTCGTGCAGTCCTCGCCGTTCAAAAGGAGGGCGAGAATGAGGAGCTTGTCTGCTACGATATGTTTTGGGCAGGCATGTGCGGTGATTCCTATGAGTATTGGGAGCTTCATTTCAGCGCAGACACATCGGGACTCTATTTTTACCATTTTGAGCTTGACTCTCCGTGGGGCAGGAGCTATATCAAGAATTCCGGTAACGGCATTGGCGATTTTTGCTTAGACGGTGACGAATTCTGCCAAGTCGTTTACGACAGGGATTTTACTACACCCGATTTTCTCAAGGGCGGAATAATGTATCAAATCTTCCCCGATAGGTTTTTCTGCTCCGGCAAAAGGAAGCAGAATGTCCCTGAAAAACGCATTATGCGCAAGTGGGGAGAGGAGCCGTTTTGGAAGGACGAGCAGATGAACGGTGTCTGGAACAACGATTATTTCGGCGGAGACCTTAAGGGAATCGAGCAAAAGCTTGATTATATCGCATCTCTCGGCGTAAATTGTATTTACTTAAATCCTATATTCGAGGCTCATTCAAATCACAGATACGACACTGCCGATTACGAAAGGATCGATTCTCTTCTCGGCACCGAAGATGATTTAAAGAGCCTTTGCAAAGCTGCAAAAGAAAAGTACGGCATATCCATCATTTTAGACGGTGTTTTCAGTCATACAGGCTGTGACAGCAGGTATTTCAATATGTATGGCACATACGATACCGTAGGAGCGTACAATAGCAAGGAAAGCCCGTATTTTGATTGGTACAAATTTATAGATTATCCAAACGATTATCATTCTTGGTGGGGAATAAAGCTTTTACCGGAAATAATCGAGGAAAATGAGAGCTATCGCGAATATATTTGCGGTAAAAACGGAATTATAAGAAAGTGGCTGAAATGCGGAATAAGCGGTTGGCGACTTGATGTTGCAGACGAGCTTCCCGATGTTTTTCTTGATGATTTGAGAAAAGCCGTTAAGGACGAAAACAAGGATGCAATAATCATCGGTGAGGTTTGGGAGGACGCTACTACAAAATTTGCCTACGGCGAAAGGCGTAGGTATCTCCTCGGCGATCAGCTTGATTCTGTAATGAATTATCCGTTTGCCGATGCAATTCTTAATTTTGTTAAGCTTGGTAACGGAAATTATTTCATAAATTCAATAATGAGTATTATTGAAAATTATCCGCCGCAGGTGCTGAATGTGCTTATGAATCATATCGGTACACATGATACCGAAAGGGCGATAACCCGTCTTGCAGGTGCAGACGCCAACGGACAGGATAGGCAGTGGCAGCACGATAATAATGTATTGTCCGATTGCGATTATCTAAAAGGCGTGTCAATGATGAAAATGGCATCTTTAATTCAGTTTACCTTACCGGGCGTGCCTTCAATCTATTACGGCGATGAAATCGGCATGCAGGGCATGAGAGATCCGTTCAATCGTGCATGTATGGATTGGGAAAATCCAAATGTGGAATTACTTAAGTGGTACACTCGATTGGGCGAGATTAGGCGGGGATGTAAGGCGTTTGAAAACGGTAGCTTCACTCCTGTATATGCAGACAACGGCACTGTTGCATATAGGAGGGATTGCTGTGAAAACAGCGTTCTTGTTGCCGTTAATAACAGCAATGAAGAGGTGGGCGTATATGTCGGTGATGAGTGGGATGTGTCATACAACCACTTTGAATATAGGTCAAATAACGGAATAATTACTCTCCCGCCATACAGATATACTCTCTTGTCAAAATAAATATTGATAATAAAACAAAACACCTTGGTTAAAATATAACCGAGGTGTTTCTTTATGAAAATTAAAGGTAAAACAATATTGCTCGATAAGCCTGTGTATGTAACAGGTCATGCGGGTGTTGCAGGTAAAAAAGAGGGCGAGGGCCCACTCGCGCAGGATTTTGATGCAATATTTGACGACACAACAGTAGGTCAGCAGTCATACGAGCTTGCGGAATCCGCGTTGCTTAAGGATGCCATAATAAGAGCGGTGTCAAAATCGGGTGTAAGCTTTTCTGATGTGAATTTTGTGTTGAGCGGCGATTTGCTTGATCAGTGTATGGGATCGGCTTTCGCGCTTAAGGATTTGAATATTTCGTCAATCGGACTTTTCGGAGCATGCTCAACAATGGCGCTTTCTCTTGCCAACGGTGCAATGCTTGTTGATTGCGGTGCAGAATGTGTTGTAGCGGCAACATCAAGCCATTTCTGTTCAAGCGAAAGGCAGTTTAGATTTCCGCTTGAATACGGCGGTCAGCGTCCTCCGACGGCACAGTGGACGGTAACCGGAGCGGGCGCGTCTGTGCTTCAGGGGCAGGGTGACGGAATTAAGATAAAAGCGCTTCAAATCGGCACAATAACAGATTTGGGTATAACAGATGCAAATAATATGGGAGCCGCCATGGCACCTGCGGCGGCAAGGACTATAACGGATTTTCTGAACGATACCGATACAAAGCCGTCTGATTATGACTTGATTTTGACAGGCGACCTTGGCTTTACCGGCTCAAAGCTTCTTCATGAGATAACAGAGCTTGAATATAATGTGAAATTAGACAAAAACCATAAGGATTGCGGTATGCTGATTTATGATTTGAAAAAGCAGGATGTTAATTCGGGCGGATCGGGATGCGGTTGCGGTGGAAGTGTGCTTTGCTCGCATATAATGAAGCAAATGGAAAAGGGAAAGCTGAATAAAGTTCTCTTTGTCGCAACGGGTGCGCTTATGTCGCCGACATCATCAAAGCAGGGCAACAGTATCCCGTCAATAGCCCATGCCGTCTTGCTGGAGGCGTAATATGAATATCAGACCTCTATCTGCAATTCGACATACACTAACCATACTTGAATCGATTACAACAATACTCAGAATTCTTGTAATAATACTTGCAGTCTTGCAAGCATCAATAATCTTTATTGAAAAAAGAAAAACAATTTGAACAAAAGCACCTTTTATATGCTTTTTCTTCTTCTTTTCAATGCAATAATAAACATATTTTAAAATGTGTTTATTATTGTGTTTTTTTTTTGACATTTTTCTTTAAAAAAGTGTAGCCGTTACAGTAAAAATACCTCAAATTTATTGACTAAATGGTGAAAAATATTGTATAATTCAAGTGTAACTTGGGTTAGTATAACTAAAATGTGCGTTAGAATTTAGAGGTAGAAAAAATGTTCAAGCGTTTAGCAAATATTTTCCATGTTAAGTGGACGATGGTTTTATATGATGTTATCGTGTTTGCAGTTACATGCGGAATGCTTTTGAGGATATATAAGCAGTTTCTTGCGTTGGGAACACGCGACATTGTGATTAACTCATCTATGGCTTTAGCATGCATGTTAGGCTTTAGGTTTATATTCAATATATACAAGCAGATTTGGCGATACGGCGGTATTCAGTGCTATATAAGGCTGTT
>CAMGDK010000118.1 GCA_946042285.1 uncultured Clostridia bacterium
CCAACCTGCTCACCGACAACCTGAAGCTGTTTGATAGCCGCAGGACGATAAACGTCGCAGGCTACAAGCAAAGGTCTGTGACCTTCTTTTTTTAACTTAAGAGCAAGCTTAGCCGAATGAGTTGTTTTACCGCTACCCTGAAGGCCGCACATCATGACGATTGTAGGCGGATGATTTGCAATTGCAAGCCTCGACTCATTACCGCCCATAAGGTCGGTAAGCTCCTCGTTAACGATCTTAATAACCATTTGACCCGGAGTGAGTGATTCCATAACATCGGCGCCTATTGCACGCTCTGTTACTTTTGCGGTAAACTCTTTGGAAACCTTGTAGTTAACATCTGCTTCAAGAAGTGCAAGACGAACCTCTCGCATTGCTTCCTTTACATCTGCTTCGGTTAATTTGCCCTTGGCACGAAGCTTTTTAAATGAATTCTCCAAGCGTTCGCTTAAGCCTTCAAATGCCAAGAAATCAACTCCTAACCCTCTTTAAGAAAAGAGGCAAGTGTTTTAATTCGGGCAACATTGTCATTTATCTCTCTTGATAATGAATGATTAAGATTATACTCGTTGATATTATCTGCACATTCTACAATCTCGTCAATACCCTTTTTAAGCTCATTAAATCGCTTTGCAAGACCGAGCCTTTCCTCCATATCAAAAAGCTGTGCCTCAGCCCTTTTGATTGAGTCGCGGACTCCCTGACGGGTTATGCCCTCATTTTCTGCAATCTCTGAAAGAGAAAGGTCTTCTTCATAATAGTATGCCAAGCAATCATGCTGCTTTTTAGTAAGCATCTCTCCGTAAAAATCAAGAAGAAACGGAATATCAAGATTCTTTGCCACAAAACCTCTCCTTTCACGCGTGTAAAGTAAATAATCTTTACAGCAAGTGACATTATACTAAAGAGGTATGATAATGTCAAGTAAAATTTGAATAATTTTGTTTATAAAATTTTGTTGAAGAATATTGACACAATTTGTTGTATTATCATAAGAATATTCATACTAAATGTGTAAATAAAACTGTTGATTATTTTGAGCAATGCTATTATAATCTATATACCACATTTACTGAGAGGGAAATATGAAGACAGACAAAAAGAAAACGCTTATCTTTGCGCTTCAAAAATCATTGCCGGTGCTTTTTGGATATTTATTCTTAGGCTCCGCCTTCGGCATTATGCTTTACGAAGCAGGATACAACTGGGTATGGGCGATATTTATATCCTTAATTGTATATGCAGGATCAGGTCAATTCCTGCTTGTATCGCTTTTAAGCACACACGCAACAATTCCAACAGTTGCATTCATGACGCTATTTATCAATTCACGCCATATATTCTATGGCTTGAGCTACATAGAAAAATTCCGTCAAGGAAAGTGGAGATACCCGTTTATGATATTCTCACTAACCGACGAAACCTACTCCGTTAATGCTTCGATAACATCTGTACCTGACGGTGTTAGCGAGCCTCAGGCAAGGCACTTAATTGGATTTTTCGACCATATATATTGGATTATAGGTTCAGTTATAGGCTCTGTTGCAGGTCAGCTTATCCCGATTGATTTCACAGGAATTGACTTTTCAATGACTGCACTTTTTGTTGTAATATTTATTGACCTGCTTACTGAGCAAAAGGGCAGAAACAAGCTAATAGGTATTGTAGGAATCGCATCTGCCGTAATCTGTCTTGTAATATTCGGTGCAGAAAAATTCCTGCTGCCGTCACTAATCATTACAGTAGCAATTCTGTCGGGTGCAAAGCCATACTTTTCAAAGGAGGTAGTAAAATAATGCCTCTTTCGGTTAAAGATACAATCATTATAGTTGCTGTTGCCGCTGTGTGCACATTTGCAACAAGGCTGTTTCCCTTTGCATTGTTCGGCAACAAAAAGGAAGTTCCTAAATTCATTCAATATCTCGGCAACATATTACCGGTTGCAATTCTCGGTATATTGATTGTTTATTGCCTAAAGGATTTTGCCTATGGTGATAAGAATGTAATACTCCCGCAAATCATTGCAGTTACAGCAACTGCACTCGTTCATTTATGGAAGAGAAACACTCTTTTATCAATGTCGGTAGGAACAATAGGCTACATGCTTTTAATACATTTTGTATTTGTATAAGAAAACGGCAGGTATCAAATGATACCTGCCGTTAAAGTTTATGCTGTTACATTGGAATTTAATTCAACATTATCCGAAAGGTGCTTGTTCATGATTCTTATAGGCTTATCTGCCGTAACCGAAACAACCTCACCGTTCTTCCATTCAAACGAAATTTTAACTCCGTTTACAAGAAGATTTTGAGCCTTACCGTTTTTCAAATTATTGGGTAAAGCAGGAAGAAGCTCAATCACTCCGTTTTCCTCATAAACAAGAAATTCATGCACACCTGCAACATAGCCGAGGTTACCGTCAATTTGGAAAAGCTTTGGCGGATGAACGCTAAACAGATTTTTGAATACTGATTTACACAAAAATCTATTCATAATCATTTCAACATTGGCGCTATCGTGTAGTCTTGCGGCAAGACAAATTCCCCATGCCGCAGACCAACCGATATGCTGGCGAGTATGATTTATCCTGTCATAAAACAGCTTACGCACCTGCTCTGTCTGCTCGCTGTTTTCGTAATATTTAATTACATTCGCCGGATAGAATGCATAAAGAGGAGAGAAATGGCGATGACCTCTTTCAGGCATGTCGTAGTCCTCGTGATACTCAAGAATACCGTTTCTTCCGTAAGCAAAATCCTTAAGGTCGGGAATAATACTGTTGATTTTTTCGGTAAGCTCATCATTCATGTCAAGCTCAAGATAATTGTTAAACGCCTGCCTAACAAGTCCCATATTAAACGCAGATGCATAATCAAGTGAGCATCTTTTGCCGTTGTTCATAAACGAGTTTTCAGCAGACGGTGACGGACAGATTACATATTTACCGTCGTGCATTACAAGATAGTCTGCGCAGAATTGTGCCGCTTCTCTCGCAACCTCAACAACCTTGTCAACGCTATCTCTGTAAGCACCGTTTTTATAGTGTGATAAAACCTCATTTGCAAGCCATATACCGCAAAGAGGCTCAAGCATATAGCAGCAATCGCCTTGAACAGGAGATGTTTTGCGCCATAAATCAACATTGTGATTGCAGGCAAATCCACCGCAGCCGTAGTTTATTTGTGCAGTTTTCCTGCCGTTTTGTACAATTTCCCAAACCATTTCAAGAAGAGGCTCGGCGCTGTCAAGAAGATTGGCACGAGACACTCCCCAATAGTTCATTTCGGTATTTATGTTTACAGTGTAGTTACTGCTCCACGGCGGTCTAATATTATCATTCCACAAGCCTTGAAGATTAAGTGGCTGTCCGCCTCTTCTGCTTCCTGAAACAATCATGTACTTACCGAAATTGTAAAAAAGCTCTGCAAGTGCCGGAGACACACCATTCTTACGAGCGTCGGCGAGGAGTCCTTTTGTATTTTTATCACTGTCGCCCTCGAAAGACACATTCGAGCTGTAAAACACGCTCTTGTAATCCTCTAAATGAGCTTCTAAAATCTGTTGATACTCTTTTTTAGGAAGCATTGCAGAGCATTTTTCAAGCACTGCTTCTCTGCTTGCTTCAGGCATTTGGTCATAGCCTTTAAATCCTGTTGCAGTTGTGAAATAAAGAGTCAGGCTCGTTGCATCCTTTACCGTCATTTTATTATCCGAAAATGACAATTCGCCGTTAGTATCTGCGCCGGCACAAAGAGCAAACGCCATTCCCTTACCCTCATCGTATCTTATAGGATTACGGTCATTTGAAACATAATTAGGTGCAGCATAATCGGGAGCATTTCCTGTAATGATAAGCTTATTATCAGTGCTGACAGAGCTATTAAGAGCGCTTTTGACCGAAGCAGTTACGGAAAACGGCTTATCACTCTCCATGTGATAGCAAACGACTCTATCGGGATAAGATGCAAAGCAATCTCTTTTAATTGAGTTTGCAGTTACAGTGTGAATACCCTTTGACAAATCAAGAGTACGATTATATTTATCTCTTGACTTTGTTTTGATTTTCATTTCAACGGTTGCAAGAGGCATAAATGCCTCACTGTAAAATCCGCAAAGCTTTTCCTCGGCAAGCTTCTGCGCCTCATGATTTTTACCTTCAAAAATAAGTCCTCTGACCTTGTCAAGATTTTTAAGGCTTTCGGGATTGTTTTGATCCTTTGGATAGCCTGACCACAAGGTGCAATCGTTAAAGCATAATGTTTCGGATGTTTTGCCGCCATAGACCATAACACCCGTAATACCGTTACCCACAGGTAACGCATTACACCAATCCTTTGCAGGCTTGTTATATGTAAGCTTATTCATATATCTACTCCTAAAATGATTATTTTATTTTTGCTATTGTAACACCACTTTCACCCTCGCCGTATCTGCCGAGTCTAAACTCTGCGATATTAGGATGATGGCGAAGAAAATCAGTCACGGCACTCCTCAAAGCGCCTGTAC
>CAMGDK010000119.1 GCA_946042285.1 uncultured Clostridia bacterium
TTAAAATCAGGTACAACAATCAAGTTAAGCAGTGCATCCTTTGACCACACAGGTCAGCCTGTAACTCCGGAAGTAACAGTAATCAAAAACAAGGTTAACCTTGTACAAAATATTGATTACATCGTTACTTACAGTGACAACACAAATATCGGTACGGCAAAAATCACTGTTACCGGTATAGGTAATTACACTGAAGCAGCAACATCTACTTTTAAGATTGTTCATCCTAAAACAATTGACAGCACGCAATTTACTTCTGTATCGGCTATTAAGGATCAAATCTATAACGGCAAGCCTATCACGCCGCCTGTAACCGTTAAGGTTAACGGCGCTACCCTCAAATCCGGTACTGACTATGACATCTCATATCTAAACAATGTGAATGTGGGTGTTGCAACGGCAACTATTACCGGCAAAGGAAATTACAAGGGCACAGCAACTGTTTCATTCAATATTCTACCTTTGGATTTAACAAAGGGTACAACGATCAAATTAACAAGTGCCGATCCGATTTACTACACAGGAAAAGCATTGAAGCCTAATGTTGCAGTAAGCAGAGGTACAACAGTTCTTACAAACGGTGTTGATTACACTGTTGCTTACAGCAATAATGTCAAGGCAGGCACCGCAACTATTACCGTTACAGGTATTGGCAATTACAAGGGTGCTGCTGCAACAAAATTCATAATTGAGCCTTCACCAAAGGGTGCTTCAATGGTAAACGGCAGTTGGGTAAACAAGAAATATAAGAAAGCCTCTATTTCAAAGCTTGTTTCAAAGAAAAAGAAAAAAATAAATATTTCCTGGAAAAAGGTTAAAGGAATTGCCGGATACCAAATCCAAATAAGCACTGACAAAAAGTTTAAGAAGAATGTTTCTGTAATTAACGTTGCAAACAAGGCTACAGTTAAGGCAGAGGCAGGCAAGCTTAAGTCAAAGAAAAAGTACTATGTTCGCATTAGAACATACAAGATTGTAAAGTACTCAGGTAAGGTTGCAAATGTTTATTCAAGCTGGTCAAAGGTAAAGACAGTTAAAGTAAAATAACAAAAAAATGTCACGGAATAATCCGTGACATTTTTTTATGAATAGCTTTTCAATTTCCTTTCGGCTTGTTTATAATCCGGCATGTATTGTTCCACTAAATCATAAAACTGCCTGCTATGATTATGATGCTTGATATGTGCAAGCTCATGAATCACAACATAATCTATAACATCGTCGGAGAATTTCATTAAAAAATACGAAAAGCAAAGTGAATTTTTACCGTTGCACGATCCAAATCTTTTTTTGGCAGAAGTAATTTTAATCCCGGTTGGATGTAAATTCATCAAATTTGAATAATACTCAATCCTGTTTGGGATAATCTCGTTTGCTTTTGCTCTTAACCGTTTTACCTCTTCGTCGGTAATATTGTAAAATTCAATCTGCTTTTGCTTTGATTCGGTAGCCCCTTTTATCCACTTTGTATTAGACAAAACGAACTCATCAATAGCACTTTTCGGCATGCTATACGGCGCTCTGACAGTAGGTACAAGATCATCGCCGATAGACATTGAAATACTTTTTCTGTTTGATTTTATTAACCTATATTCCATATCAGTCCTTCGGCTTTTTCATTGTAAGGCCGATTCTTTTCTTTTCAACATCTACCGAAATAACCCAAACTGTAACAATATCTCCAACCTTCAAAACATCACTTGGATGCTTAATGTATTTATTTGTTATTTGAGATATGTGAACAAGTCCGTCCTGGTGAACACCTATATCAACAAACGCACCAAAATCGATAACATTTCTAACAGTGCCCTTGAGCTCCATACCTACCTTTAAATCCTCCATACCCATAACATCAGTACGAAGCATTGGTGCAGGGAGCTCATCACGAGGATCTCTGCCGGGCTTTGCAATTTCATTTGCAATATCAATCAAGGTTGGCTCACCTATTCCGAGCTTTGCGGCAATTGCAGATGTACCGACCGTTTCGACATAAGCCTTTATACCCGATACTTTTCCGCACCTTACATCCTCGTCGGTTACACTGCAAATTTCGAGCAATGCTCTCGCCGCCTGATAGCTTTCAGGATGAACCGCGGTATTATCAAGCACATTGTCGCTCTCGGCAACTCTCATAAAGCCTGCACACTGCTCAAAAGCCTTTGGTCCGAGCTTTGACACCTTTAATATTTCGTTTCTTGACTTGAAGGCACCGTTTACCTGACGGTATTCAACAATATTATTTGCAATCGCACTTGATACGCCTGCAACTCTGTTTAGTAGCTGTGCAGAAGCAGTGTTAAGGTCAACACCAACAGAGTTCACACAATCCTCAACAACTCCGTCAAGAGCCTCTGAAAGCCTTTTTTGCGGCATATCGTGCTGATACTGACCGACACCGATTGCCTTGGGATCAATCTTTACAAGCTCTGCAAGCGGATCCTGAAGCCTTCTTGCGATTGAAACTGCACTTCTTAAGGAAACATCAAACTCGGGAAATTCTTCTGCCGCAAGCTTTGATGCCGAATATACAGATGCTCCTGCCTCACTGACAACCATATATGTTATTCCGCGATCAAGCTCCTTTATTACTTCGGCGGCGAACACCTCTGTTTCATGAGAGGCAGTACCGTTGCCGATTGCAAACATCTTAACATCGTGCTTAATTACAAGCTCCTTAATGATCTTCTTCGCCTGCTCAACCTTGTTATGAGGCGGTACAGGATAGATAACCCCCGTATCAAGAACCTTGCCTGTATCATCAACAACCGCAACCTTGCATCCTGTTCTGTATCCCGGGTCCAAGCCTAATGTTACTCTGCCCTTAACGGGTGGCTGCATAAGAAGCTGTCGTGTGTTATCTGCAAAAACCTTTATTGCCTTTTCGTCGGCATTTTCGGTTAATGTGTTTCTGATTTCCCTTTCAATAGAAGGAAAAATAAGGCGGGTGTAGGAGTCCTCTATTGCTTCCTTAACGGCGTTTGTTGTATTGCAATTTTCCTTAATATGAAGATTCTCAAGTATATTGAGTCCTACAATTTTATCAAAATCGATTGCAACCTTTAAAAAGCCTTCCTTTTCACCTCTGTTAAACGCAAGCACTCTGTGAGAAGCAACGGACTTTACAGGCTCGGAATACTCCTTGTACATCTCATAAACGCCTAAATCATCCTTAATTCCGCTAACGATGACAGTACCGTTATTCTTTACTGAATAACGAAGCATTTTTCTGCCGTTAGGATCGTCGGAAACAAGCTCTGCAATAATGTCCTTTGCACCGCTAATTGCATCCTCGATTGTTTCAACCTCATCATTGAGATAATCAACGGCGAGCTCCTCGGGAGATTTGCAATTCTTCTCCTGCGCATAAATTGCATCGGCAAGCCCCTGTAAGCCTTTTGCCTTTGCAACGGAAGCTCTGGTCTTTCTCTTTGGTCTGTACGGTCTGTAAATATCCTCAAGCTCTGTTAATGTGGAAGCATTTTCGATTGATTTCATTATTTCTTCAGTCATCAATCCCTGCTCTTCGATTGAGGAAATAATTTTTTCCTTTTGCTCCTCCATGTTTCTCAAATAGGTCAATCTGTCATTTAAGCTTCTTAAAAGCTGGTCATCAAGTGAGCCGGTAGCCTCCTTCCTGTATCGTGCGATAAAGGGTATCGTGTTACCGTCATCAATGAGCTTTACTGCATTTTCCGTCTGCCACGGTTTGATTGAAAATTCTTTTGTTAATACTGCTAAAATATCCATGTTAAATCCTTTCGGGCGTAGTATTTATAATATAACAGAATTTCACTGAAATTAAAAGCATTTTTAAATAATTGTTGCAAATTTTATTTAATATGTTATCATTATTTGGGAGGGAATATTATGACATTTTCGCAATTGGCAAAAGAGAGATTTTCGTGCAGAAAGTTCAAACCGAATAAGGTTGAGCAGGATAAAATAGATACTATACTTAACGCGGCAATGGTGGCACCCACTGCTGTTAATAAGCAGCCGCAAAGAATACTTGTTTTAACTGATGACGATAAGCTGAAATCGTTAAAGGAATGTACACGCTTTGACTTTGACGCACCGCTTTGCTTTGTAATTTGCGCCCAAAGGGATTGTGCGTGGACAAGACGCTATGACGACAAAAGCTCTTATGAAACAGATGCAGCAATTATCACAACTCACATGATGCTTCAGGCGCAGGATATCGGGCTTGGCACAACATGGGTTATGAGCTTTAATCCCATCAAAGCAAGGGAAATTATCAATATTCTGGACGATTATGAAATTCTGTATTTTCTTCCAACCGGATACCCTGCCGAAGATGTGCAAATCAATGCACTTCATGATACATTCATAGATATGGATGAAATGGTAAAATATAATGAATTTTAAAATTTGACGGCGCGTTAAATTAAGAGGTACATAATGACTAACAACGAATGTGAAATCTTCTTAGAGGACATACTTGAAATCGGCAGGCGCTATGTTGAAA
>CAMGDK010000120.1 GCA_946042285.1 uncultured Clostridia bacterium
TTGCGAAGATTTCTCTTGCGCTTTGTTGACTTCTTTGTAAGAATGTGTGAGGTATAAGCATGTGCACGCTTTACCTTGCCGCTCTTTGTTGTCTTGAAACGCTTTTTAGCGCCGCTGTGAGTTTTAATTTTTGGCATAATTCAATCCTCCGTTTATTATTACTTACCCTGCTTAGGAGACAAAAACATAAGAATTTGCCTACCGTCAAGCTTAGGTGCCTTATCAACGTTAGCAACTTCCTCAAGCTCTGCAGCAAAGCGTTTCATGTTATCTACACCAAGCTCGGAATGAGTCATCATCCTACCCTTGAGTCTGATAGAAACCTTTACCTTATGACCTGAAGCAAGAAACTTTTTAGCCTGATTAACCTTTGTGTTGAAATCGCCGATGTCAATCGTAACCGAGAGACGAATCTCCTTGGTTTCAATTTGCTTTTGATTTTTACGATTTTCCTTTTCGCGCTTTGCCTGCTCATAGCGATACTTTGAATAATCCATAATCTTGCAAACAGGCGGCTTTGCCTGCGGTGCAATCTTAACAAGATCAAGTCCGGCATTTTCTGCAAGCTTAAGTGCTTCCGACGAGCTCATAATACCGAGCTGTTCACCGTCAGCAGAAATTATGCGTAATTCCTTATCTTTGATTTCATCATTAATCTGTTGAGCTTCCTTGCTGATAAAAAACACCTCTTAAATATAGAATAAAGTGCGAACGCAAAATACGCTCGCACTTCAATAATTAATTAACAAATAAATTATTGCCCTTTTCACTTAAGCTTAAGGGGAGAACGCAGCGTTCTTCTTTGTTGTGGCAATATACTAACACATACTACCTTGAATGTCAATAGTTATTTTTGAATTAAATTATGAATATTTTTAAAACATTTTTTGTGGCAATTACAATGAATAATTTGCATAATTACGCTGATTTATCATACTGTGTTACTTGATCACTGCCACGGATACTTTTGCTTAAGCTGCTCAAATTCATCATAGTCCTTGGCGAAATGAAACTCATTTTGCAAATCCGAAAAAAAGTAAAAATAATCTGTGTCGTTGTGATTTACGACAGCATCTATATTTTCTACACCGGGATTGCAAATCGGACCGCTCGGCAAAGCACTGCACTTGTAAGTGTTGTATGAAAATACTACTTCATCTTCAAATCCTGCACTTCTCAATTTATTACCATAGTCAATAGTAACATCGCTTTGCAGCTTTTGACCGATGTTTAATCTATTTATGAATACTGAAGCAATATTTTGAGCGACACCCTCGCCAAGAGTTTCCCTTTCTACGATAGAAGCAAGTGTTACAAGCTCATACATCGTGTAACCGTTTTTATCACAAAACCCATTCCATTCCGGTTTAATTCTTTCTGAAAATGCACACAGCATATCATCAATGATTTTTGCCGGCTCCATATTCTCATAAAAATCATACGTCGCAGGAAAAAGAAAGCCCTCAAGCGAATATGCAACCTTGTCATTGCTTGGTAATGTTTGATCAAATACCGCCTCATACAATGACACATCATTGCACGCGCTGAGAAAATCGTCGTAGCTGCAAACACCTTTTTCATCAAGAACAGAAGCAATTTTAAACACATCAAAGCCTTCCGGAATACACACAGAAACTCTTCTGTGTGTTACAATCGGATTTTTAAGTGATTTTGCAATTTCATCGTAGCTCATATCGGCGCTGACTGAATATTCACCGGGCACAATCTCCATATCGGGATATTTGTTATCCATCCAATAAGACCAAACAGTCGAATTTTTTATAATATAGCTGTTTTCAAGCGTTAAGGATACATCATAAATGTCATTTGAACCGTCTAAAATAACGATGCATTTTATATCGTTACTCTCGTTCGTTCTGTTACCGTTAATATCATCAGTAACATATTTATAGGCAAAAACGGAAATAACTGCAAGCACAATTATAAAAGACACAATCAAAAACAGTGAAGAAATGTTACTCTTTTTCTTTTGCATTATATTCTCCTTTTGTTATCACCATCGGGATATGAGGTAGTCCCCTATCATAAATTTGTTCGCCACACACTTTAAAACCAATTTTTTCATAAAAAGGCACAGCGTAAATTTGAGCATCAACAAAAACCGATTTGGCACCGTTTTCAAATGCAGCGTCAATCGCTTGCTTAACAACAATTGCACCGTAATGCTTTCCTCGGAATGTCTTTAAAACAGCAATTCTACCAATCTTGAAGCAGTTATCGTAACGGCAAATTCTTGATGTAGCAACTGGTTCATTATTGTCAAACAATAAAACATATTCGCAATTTGAATCAACCTGATCAAATTTATCAAACTCATCTAAAGCGTTTATCCCCTGTTCTTCAACAAAAACGCTGATGCGAATATATTTTACAGCATCAAACAACGACGATGAGGCTTTAATCATTTTAATATCAACCATTTACTTCCTGAACCTTTAGCATATTTGTTGTTCCCGAAATACCGAGAGGAATACCTGCAGTGATTACTACAAGATCATTACCCTTAATTAACTTACTCTTTAACGACACCTCAACAGCATGATCAAAAAGCTCATCCGAATTCTCCTTTAAATCACACATAACGGGAAATACACCCCAGCTGAGATTAAGCTGTCTCCACACCTTTGAGTCAGTCGTAGCACCTATTATTTTTGTATATGGTCTGAATTTGGAAATCATACGAGCAGTTGTACCGCTCTTTGTTACGGTAATAATTGCAGAAGCACCCAAGTCGTGAGCGGTTGTAACTGTTGCGTGGCTGATTGCAGATGTAACATCCTTATTATCTCTGTTCTGATAAAAATTATTGAATCTCTTAAGATAGTCAATATCCTTTTCAGTAGTTCTTGCTATGGCGTCCATAGTTTGTACAGATTCGATCGGGTGCATGCCTACTGCCGACTCGCCTGAAAGCATAATAGCACTCGTACCGTCGTAAATTGCATTTGCCACATCAGTGATTTCCGCTCTTGTGGGACGAGGATTAGTAATCATCGACTCAAGCATTTGTGTGGCGGTAACAACTATCTTTCCTGCACGATAGCATTTATGAATAATCATTTTTTGAATTGAAGGTATTTCTTCAAAATGAATCTCAACACCCATATCACCTCTGGCAACCATTATTCCATCGGCGGCATCGATAATAGAGTCTATATTTTCTACTCCTTCGGAGTTTTCTATTTTTGCAATAATTTTTACATTTTTCCAACCGATAGCATCAGTATAATTGCGTAAAATAGTTATATCTGTTGCGTTTCTTACAAATGAAGCAGCAACAAAATCAAAGTCATTATCCTTACCGAATTGAAGATCATTCATATCTCTCGCAGAAAGATAAGGCATATTTAGGCTAACACCGGGAACATTAACGCCCTTGTGATCGGAAATCAAACCACCGTCAACGACAGTACAGGAAATATAGTTTCCGTCAATTTTGTCAACGCTTAATGATACAAGTCCGTCGTTAATAAGAATTTTAGTACCAACGCAAACATCGGCAGGTAATCCCTCGTAATTAACAGAGCACATTTCAGATGTACCCACGCAATCATCGGTAGTTAAAACAAATTTATTACCGGATTTTATTTCAACGCCTTGTGGATTCTCAAAGGTACCCAATCTAATCTCGGGACCTTTTGTGTCGAGAAGAGAAGCGATAGGTAAATTAAGCTTTTCTCTTAATTTTACAAGCTGTGAATATCTTTTTGAATGATCCTCATGAGTTCCGTGACTGAAATTAAATCTTGCAACATTCATTCCCGAAAGCATCATACCTTCAAGAATTCTGTCATCATCGGTCGCAGGACCAAGAGTACAAATAATTTTAGTTTTGCGCATATTTTACTCCAAAAGTATATTATAATAATTCTAATAAACAATAATATTATTTATTATTCTTAAAGTATAATAACACAAAAATTTAAAAAATCAACAAAAAAATAAGACTCAACAAAAGCTGAGTCTTATTTATAATCATTATTGATTTCTGTTCTTATTTTGAGTGTTCATAATACCCTGTCTGATTCTTCTAACATCGGAAAGAGCCTTATAAAGTGCATCGTCGATTGAAAGAAGAGTATCGTCAGCATAGTTGTTAACAGCGGTAAGCATTTCTCTTGACTTGTTCTGCGCTGTTGTAACCATTTCGTTTGCCTGATTTGTAGCGTTACCGAGAATTTCGGATGCCTGATTTTGAGCATCGGCAATATATGCGTCGCCCTGCTCCTTTGCTTTTGCTAAAATATCGGCAGCCTCAGCCTGTGCAGTCTGTGTAATTTGATCACGAGCAACAAGATCTCTTGCCTGCTCCTGAGCCTTTGCAATGATATCTGCAGCTTCCTTTTTTGCTTCCTCAAGAATGTTGTTTCTTGAATCAACGATAGCC
>CAMGDK010000121.1 GCA_946042285.1 uncultured Clostridia bacterium
TTGACGGTCCTCAGAGAAAGGGTGACCTTCGTCGTTCACGCGCAGCTGCTGTAAACATCGTTCCAAACTCAACAGGTGCTGCAAAGGCAATCGGTCTTGTAATTCCTGAGCTCAACGGTAAGCTTATCGGCTCTGCACAGAGAGTTCCTACACCAACAGGCTCAACAACAATCCTTACTGCTGTTGTTAAGGGCAAGGATGTTACAGTTGACGGTATCAACGCTGCTATGAAGGCTGCTGCAACAGAGTCTTTCGGCTACAACACTGATGAAATCGTTTCTTCAGACATCGTTGGTATGAGATTCGGTTCACTCTTTGATGCTACTCAGACAATGGTTCTTCCAATCGGTGAGGATCTCTACGAGGTTCAGGTTGTTTCTTGGTATGATAACGAGAACAGCTACACATCACAGATGGTTAGAACAATCAAGTACTTCTCAGAGCTTGGCTAATCATTGAAATAATAAATTTAGACTGCTTCGAATGAGGCAGTCTTTTTTATTGTGTTGCTTTAGTCGGTTAATGATGCTATAATAAGTGTGACCACAGTCGAAAGGGGTTACAATATGAAAACTAAGGAAAAAAAGGCTAAAAGAACTCATAAGCAAAGATTTGCTTTATTATTGAGAATACTTCTCGTTATCATACTGCTTATCGGTATTATTGCAGGAGCTGTTGCAATAATCAACATGATTTGCGTTAAGTCAAACAGAGGCTTTATTGAGTCTTTAGATGCCGTAAGCTATGATATGCAGCTTGAGCCTATTGACAAAAACGGCTACACAACTTTTGTGACTGATGATGAACTTAAAATCATGCAGCTTACCGATGTTCATCTCGGCGGCGGATTTATGTGTGCTAAAAAGGATAAAATGGCAATCAATGCAGTTGCGGCGATGGTTACACAGGAAAAGCCCGACCTCGTCATTGTAACGGGTGATATTGCATATCCCGTTCCGTTTCAGGCAGGAACATTTAACAACAAAAGCGGTGCTGCTTTAATGGCAGAGCTTATGGAAAAGCTCGGCGTTTATTGGTGCCCCGTTTTCGGTAATCACGACACAGAGGCGTATTCATATTACAGCAGAAAGCAGATTTCAAAATTCTATTCACAGGATAAATTCAAATACTGCCTTTTTGAAAGCGGTGACGACAGCGTTGATGGCTACGGAAACTATGTTGTTAATGTGGAAAACACAAGCGGCAAAATCACGCAGTCACTCTTTATGATGGACAGTCATTCATATACGGACGGCGACATCTTCGGCGCAGCGTGGAAATACGACTGTATTCATCAATCACAAATAGATTGGTATGAAAACGAGTTAAATTCATTAACTCAAATTAACGATGGTGCCACTCCGAAATCACTTGCATTCTTCCATATTCCTTTGCTCGAGTTTAGAGATGCATGGTATGAGTATATGGATAACGGCTACAAGGATACGGATAATGTTAAGGTCATTTACGGCAAAACGGGAGAGTCGGGTAAAATCGTTTACTCAAGCGATAAGAACGAAGGATTTTTTGACAGGATGCTTGAGCTTGGTTCAACACAGGGAATTTTCTGCGGTCATGACCATGCAAATAATTTCTCACTTGACTACAAGGGAATAAGACTCACTTACGGCTATTCGGTTGATTACCTTGCGTATGTGGGTATTAAGGACTTTGGCTTACAGCGCGGATGCACAATGATAGGCGTTAAGCCCGACGGTAGCTTTGAGTGCCGCGGCGAGAATTATTATCAGGATAAATATAAGCCTGTAATGGAAAAGGAAGCAGTTGAGCTTGAGCATGAATATAACGAAGAAAAGCTTGTTAACCAAACTCATCCTGCCGAATAAAAACAAAGAAAATAATTGTTGACAATTAGATATTTTTGAGTATAATGTAATTACAAAATATTTTCAGGGCGAGGTGAAATTCCTCACCGGCAGTATAGTCTGCGAACTGATCTGCTTTTGCACGGTCAGCCGAAGCGGTGCAATTCCGTTACCGACAGTTAGAGTCTGGATGAGAGAAAATGTATATTGCGCAGTACCTTTATCTGTCACTGCGCCCAAGCTACATATTCGCCCTGACGGTTTGCGTCAGGGCTTCTCTTTTGCCCAAAAAGGAGAAAAGGTTATGAAAAACAAAAAGGTACGAATGATTACAGGAACAGCCATGTTGACGGCAGTAGCAGTTGCATTGCAGTATATCGAGATTTCAATCCCGATAATGCCGAACTTTATTAAGCTTGATTTTTC
Organism: uncultured Clostridia bacterium; assembly: GCA_946042285.1. Lineage (GTDB taxonomy): Bacteria > Bacillota > Clostridia > Oscillospirales > Acutalibacteraceae > Eubacterium_R. The sequence continues at coordinate 2,253 of CAMGDK010000121.1, forward strand.
CGATTTGCCGGAGCTTATAGGCGCATTTGCCTACGGACCTCTTGCAGGTGTGCTTATTGCATTTCTTAAGAATCTTATTCACCTTGCAGTCAGCCAAAGCGGATTTGTAGGCGAGCTTTCAAATTTCCTGCTCGGCGCGGCATTTGCATTAACAGCAGGTCTTATCTACAAGAAGAAAAAGACAAAGAAAAATGCACTTGTTGCGGGTGTTGCCGGTGCGGTAGCTATGGCAGCAGTCAGCCTTCCGATCAATTATTTCATCATTTACCCGCTTTATTATTCAATTTTAGGCTTCCCGGAGGAAGCAATCCTTCAAATGTATCAGCTTCTTCTTCCAAGCGTGAAGAGCATATTCCAAGCACTTATCATTTTCAATGTACCGTTTACATTTGTTAAGGCATTGATTTCAGCAGTTGTAACAATGATTATTTACAAGCCTATTTCACCGCTTCTTAAGGGTAAGGCAGAGGCAGTTAAATAAATAATACTCTTAAAAAATTATATATTGTATTGCATGATATGCGTACAAAAAAGCCGAACGGATTTGGTCGTCCGTTCGGCTTTTTGATTTTTTATTTATTATGCCATTGATGGCGGTATTGTTGCAAAGTTTGCAGTAGCAGTACCGTCTGCAACAGGCACCTTCATTGACTTGTTGTTTATGATGCTCTTTGTACCATTGATGTTGAATGTACCTGAATGAAGAATCATTGAAGCCAATCTGTTTGTACTCTTGCCCTCAAGCTGAATACCGTCACCGCCGGCATTGATTGTAACAGTAGAGTCAACCTCGTCAACAGCGAGATAGTTTGAATCAAAGTTCTTACATCTTATACCGTCATCGGTAGATGTAATTGTGATTTTTGCATTACCGCTAAGCTCAATGTTATAAAACTCTGTGTCATATACATTGCCCTGGGCGTCTTTAAAATCCTTCTTTGTATCAATACCTCTGTTTGCAGATTTAATATCAAGAGTTAAATTCTTAATATAAATCTTTTCCGAATTTCTGATTGCGGTTGAAGCAGGGTAATTAGGGTCTGTCGGGTCCATACTGCTTACTGCCGTGGCGGTAGTATCCATATTGATAGTGCCTCTGCCCTTAAGCTCAAGACGGCAATCGCTGTCGATAATTTTGCCGCCCTTTACAAGCTCTCCGGCTTTAGTAGTAAGAGTATTAACGGTGTCAACCTTTGCAGAAATTGCTACAACCGGTATTACATCAAGTGCAACTGAGCCGGCAGCGGCAGCCTCGTCTGCCTCGTTAGGACTCTTATCCTTGATGTTGATAATGTCAAGGTCTGTGTTTGTTATTGTTACGCCTGCAAGCTTAACCTCACAGTCAGCCGTAGCATTAACATCTATTGAAAGGTTTTCGGCGGTGCCTGTAATTTCATAATTGCTTACACCGTCATAGTTAAGGTCAAGCTTGTCGTTGCCCGATAACGAAACGGTGAATGAAGCAACACTCGGTACGCTGATAGTTCTGCTTGTAAGATCAATGTAGCAGGTTGTGTCCGTTGAGTAGATTTCATTACAGTTAATACACTTGTTTTCGATATATCCCATTTCGTTTTTAACATTTTGAGGGTTGTGACCAATTGCAGCGATAGGTCTTGTTATTGTTGTACCGCAGCTTGCACAGGTAGCGGATTCAACACCGTCCGTTGTGCATGCAGCAGGAGTGGTAACGACATACTCTCCGTAGCTGTGACCGGTAGCAGGAATATCTCTTGTAATTGTTTTTTCGCAAGTTGTACAATATGCAGTTTCAACACCGTCTGTTGTGCATGAAGCAGGAGTAGTAACAGCATATTCGCCATAGCTGTGACCGATAGCAGGAATATCCCTTGATATTGTAGCATCACAGTTTACACATTTAGCGGATTCAATACCGTCTGCTGCGCATGAGGCAGGAGTGATAACAGCATAATCACCGTAGCTGTGACCTAATGCGTTTGTATAATTGCACCTGTAAGAATTACCGCAAACGGAGCAAGTATATTCATCATATCCCTGTTCGGTACAGCTTGCAGCATAATTTGTCATAGTATAGCTATGCTCGATAGCAGGAATTTCTCTTGTAATTGTTTTTTCGCAATCTGCACAATGGGCA
>CAMGDK010000122.1 GCA_946042285.1 uncultured Clostridia bacterium
ACCGAGTTTTTTGGATATTCAGCTCATCATTTCCGAAAAAAGCGTTGCCGTCAGCAGATTAAAAGCACCTTTCTTCACGATTTTCTTAGAGCATCCGTTGCTGTGCCGCGCTTTTGCCGAGTATGCAGATTCGGTAAAAAAGCAGTACACTCATGATAAAATAACGCTAAAAAGAAAATTGGAAGGGTATTGCTGATATGAGTAACACATGGGACGGTTCCTTGTGTTTACAAGATTATGGGAAATGATAGAATAACCTTGGTGATGCTTGAGAGCAGTTGGATATGGTTAAATTCGGGGCAAACCTGCAACCAAGCTGCGACTCCGTTTTGCTTTTACAAATTCTACAATGTTGCAGGCAGGGAACACCGACACAGACAAAAAGCCTTGGAGAAATCCAAGGCTTTTCTTTTGAACAATATGTTATTATTTCTTTGTTGTAACAGTCTTAACCTTTGACCATGAAGAATAAACCTTAACGGTTTTGCCGTTTACCTTTACATTCTTGTATGAGCGAACTCTTACATAATACTTTTTGTTAGCCTTAAGCTTTTTAATGGTTGTTGAAGCTGTGTTCTTCTTGATTGTAACGGTCTTTGTATTCTTCTTGAATTTCTTATCGGTTGAATACTGAACCTGATAGCCGTTTACGCCTGAAATCTTCTTCCATGTAGCCTTAAAGGATTTCTTACCCTTTGTAAGCTTTTTGATGGATGTTGCCTTCGGCTTTTTGGTTGTTGATTCAGCAGCTGCTGTTGTGGTAGTTGTAGTTGTTGTACTCTCTGCCTGTGTTGTCGGCTGAGCCTGTGTTGTTGGCTGTGTTGTAGTAGGAGCCTGTGTTGTAGGCTGAGTCGGTGCTACATAATTTGGATTTGCAACACCGCAAACTGCGCATGTAGCATTATTCTCACCGAAGCTGTGACCGAGCGGTGCGCCGTCTGTTGCACCACATGTGTTACATGTTTTAGGAGCAGTGCATGTTGCTGCTGCCCAATCATGACCTGTTGCCGAAATCGCTTCAGTTTCAGTCTTACCACAGATGTTGCAGGTGTATACCATTTCGCCGGCATTTTCACAGGTTGCTTCTTCAGCTACCGAGCCGCTGTTATATGTATGAATACCTGTAGGTGCTTTAACATTTGTTTTAAAGCTATCTCCACAGCCCTCGCAAACATTAAGCACAAATCCCTCATCTATGCAGGTTGGTGCAATTGTTGTTAGGTTGCTGTGTCTATGCTGACCGACATCTGTTTTTACCGCATAATTATATTCAACAGTTGCAGAATAATCGTTGTATTTACCTATTGTAACGGCATTCCATTGCTCTTGTGTTCCTCTGAAATATATTTTGTTGAAGTTTGCTTTATTATCAAGATTATATTTGCCGATTGAGGTTAATCCTGCAGGAAGTGTAATTGCTTCCAAAGAAGAACAGGCATCAAAAACTGAATCAGGAATTATTGTAACTCTGTCGCCGATAACAACGGACTTTAAGTTTGCACAACCGATGAAAGCACCGTTTTCAAGTGTAGTAACAGAATCAGGAACAACTACGCTTCCAAGATTGTTACAATAACGAAATGCATTAGATTTAATTGTATTTACGCTGCATGGAATAACGATGGAAGAAATTCCGCAGTCCTGAAAAGCATTTGCTCCTATAAAGGTAACGCCGTAAGGAATAACAATATTTCCTAAGCTTTCGCAACCTAAAAATGTTTCGGTTTCAATTCTCGTTACGCCTGACGGAATGTTTATGCTTGTCAATGCAGAGCATCCGTTAAATGCACTCCTACCGATAGATTTAACAGCAGATGGAAGAGTAATACTTTTGATTGAAGCCTTGTTGGCAGCATTTGCAAAGGCATAGTCAGCTATGCTTACAACTTTTTTACCGCCGAGAGTTGCAGGAACAATAATGTTTTCGTCGGTACCTTTATATGTAACTACCTGAACACCGCCGTCAACATCTGCATAACGGAATCCGTTTTCAATGTATTTATCAACCTTTTGGTATCCGCATACTGAACAAGTATAGGTGGTAGTGTTGTCCACAGGCACACCTACACCAAAATTATGAGCATCCTGTTCGCCCTTGTCACCGCAAATTGAACACTGCTTCCAGTGAGTAGTGTCGTCACAAGACCAGCTTGATGAATAGCTATGAGCACATTCAACAGTGAAGAAATCATCTGCCGAACGGAAGAATGCAACCTTACTGTTTAAAATATTTGTCGGTGTCAATTGCTTACCGTCGATTGTGATGGTGGACGATTTATCAAAATAGGTAGTATCAGCTGCTACCAAACCAATAACAAATCCCCAGTCGCCGTATGTAACTATTGTATTATCCTGCACGGCTTTGCCATTGTGGAACCAACCGGTTGATACACTGCTGACTCTATTATCGTCAATGATAATAGAGTTAGTATTTACGGTAATGCCGTTTTCAAACTTGTCAAACGCAAAACCGGCATTTATATTGTCAATACTTTTCTTTTTCAATGTAGGAAATCGATATTCCACTGCAAGGTTGGTGCTTTTATATCTGCCAAGATAACCCTCTGTTACAGTCTTGACGCCGTTAAGATACGCTTCCGGCTCGGATGCAAAAGTATTGCCGACAGCCATCAATCTTATGGACACTCCGTAAGCATGTCCCGCTACGCAAACGGTATCCAAAGGAAGCGCTGTATACGGTGGTGTGTCGGAAGTCAGATCAAACCACAGCATAGTTTTCGTAAAATCACTGCCGAATTCGCAATACTCTGCCCCTTCGGGAACAGAGAAGAAGCACAAATCTTTGATAGTTGCACCAATGTACGGTTCCGGTACATTGTTCACCTCGATTTTAGTGATTTGATCTTCGGCTTGAGCCGAAAATGTAAGTCCTGTCATAGCGCTGAAAAGCATCAGCACAGACAGTAATAATGAAATAACCTTTTTCATAAGAAACTCCTTTCAATTTCTTAATTTAATATTTTTTATGGTAAAAATATGTTTCACCCAACATTATTATATAACTATCTCTGTATTTGCACATCGTACTTTAGTGCAAATTTTTCGAAAAAAAAGAAAAAAAGTGCCGCCTTTTCGGGCGACACTCGGTGTGCAAATAGATTTATTTGTCGTTGATGATCAGTCCGCTTTCTCTTGCTCGAACGGCAAGCTCGGTGCGGTTTCTGAACCCTGTTTTTTCCCTCATACTCTGAATATGACTTTTTACTGTCCTCAAAGACATAAACAGTTTTTCCGCAATGGCGGCGTCCGACTCACCTGCGACCAATTCCCGAAGAACCTCAAGCTCACGGTCTGTAAGGTTTTCGCTGAAGGTGTCTCCCAGTTTAAGGGACGGGGTGGATTCGGGGAAAACCGTTTCTCCCGCCATTGTCCGATCCAAAACGGACAGGATTTGCTCTGCTTCGGAGCTTTTGTACCAAAAGCTGTCCACACCGACTTCGTGCGCCCTTTCGATAAAGCTGCACTCAGGCTGACTGGTAATAATAATTATCTTTGTGTCAGGAAAGCTCTTTTTGATTTTTTCGGCGGCGTCCAAGCCGCTTGCGTTCATAGCCGTACAGACATCCATCAAAATGACATCCACTTTATTGGTACGACAGCAGAACTCAGCCAGCGCCGCACTTTCTACTGATTGAATATGGTTATACTTTTCGCTGGCATTTATGTATATTTCAAGAAGCTGTCTTGCCATAGGATCATCTTCAACAATCAGAACATTTATCACAGGATGTCACCTCTTTTCTTCAGAACGGTTAGTTTGAGAACAAATTCCGGCTGATACAACACTTCCATTGTCCCTCCGATTTGTTCTGTTTTTAGCCTGAGAGAGCCAAGACCGCCGCCCTCAACCGGTTTTTTCTGCGGCTTCCTGCCGTCATTCGTAAAGCAAACGGAATATGCTGTATTATCTTCCGAGAACGCAATACGCAGCGTTTTTGCATCGGCGTGCCGTACCGCATTGGTGAGCGCTTCTGTGGCGGCTTCAAAAAACAGTCGATTTGCATCCTCCTGCTTTGGCATCTGTCCGGTGATAAGCACTTCAATTCCGGCAGAGTGTGCAGCCTTCATAAGCATATCCAAAGGCTCATCATTTTTCGGGCTTTCCGATTCCAAGCGAAGCATCGCAATATTACGCTTCAAAACATTAAGCAATTCTTGCGTGTTTTCACTCTCACCCTGTAAATAGCGGCGTGTCAAAAGCAATGCCTGCCCAAGCTCTCTGTGAATACGGGCTTTTGTTTCCAAACGCTCTTTTTCGCGCGTCAGCTCATCTACATTTTCGCCGTATTTACGCAGACGTT
>CAMGDK010000123.1 GCA_946042285.1 uncultured Clostridia bacterium
ATATTGTATCGGGAATAATTGCACAGCTCAAAATTTGTCTTGGTAAGGATATAACATCAATTATTCCCATAACAGCACCGCTCAGCGTTAATCAAGTGCTTATGGTGAACTTTGCCTGCGTCACTGCAATACTTATGCTGATATGCATTGTTACAACATATCTTGTAACAGATGTGCCCTATTCGCCTATTGAAATTCTTTCAAGCTGTGCAGGAATATTTCTTGTTCTGCCGATAGCAATTCTGCTTATAGGTGTGTTCAATATAATAAACGCACCGCTTGGCGCAGACAAGGCAGTTATCGCTCTTTGTTCAATATTCCATCTGCTTGCGTGCATAGTGAATGTAAGCTGCCTGATTACAGTTAAAGAGGATTAACGATAAATCCCCGTTACACATAATGTAACGGGGATTTTTTAATACTCAATATTTGCGATTATTTTTTCCATTTCGTCCATGTGCTTTTCCATATCGGCAACAAGTGCAAACTGCGACCTTGCTCTGACAAGGTTATGCTCGGGATAAGCAATTCTAAAATATGTATCGCCGTTGAGATAGTCTGTAAGAAATCTCATTCCGCACTCAAAGGTCATAAGCTTTGCGGAGAAAGCTAAATTGTCTATCTCGCACTGATTAAAGCTTTTACCTGCTTCAGATAAAAAGCCCTGTGCGTAAGCCTTAAAATAATCAAGGTTAATCTTAACCTTTGATATATCCTTTTCATCCTCTGCTGCGGTGTTTGCACCAAATCTTATTGAGTCGCCGAAATCATAAAGTGCAAGACCGGGCATAACTGTGTCAAGGTCAATAACACAAATAGCATCATTTGTATCTTCATCAAAAATAACATTATTAAGCTTTGTATCGTTATGTGTTACCCTTATGGGAAGCTTGCCCTCTTTAATTAGGTTGACAAATCTTGAGCAATCATTTTTCCTTGCAATTACAAACTCAATTTCATCACGACAGGCTTCTGCCCTGCCGACAGCATCCTTCTCAAGTGCAGGGATAAACTCGTTTTCAAATCTGCTGATCGTATTGTGAAAATCAGGTATTGTTTCGTTGAGGCTTGTTGCAGGAAAATCCGAAAGATAGCGCTGAAATCTGCCAAACGCCGTACCGCTCTTGCCAAACACCTCTGCACTGTCACAGCTGTCAAAGCTCTTACTGTTATCTACAAAGCGATATGCTCTAAAGCAATCTCCGTTTTCAGATCTGTAATAGTTTTTGCCATCAAATGTTTTGATAAAGTGAAGAGTCTCCCTATTGGGATTACCGCCGTTTTCCTTAATAACTCCGCGAAGAAACGATGTTACGGCAAAGATATTATCCATAAGTCCGTCAATATCCCTAAACACATTGGTATTAACACGCTGAACAACATATCTTCTAACCTTGCCATCCTCAATATATTCTGCAAGAAATGTTGAATTTATATGTCCTGAACCGAAAGGCTCGCATTTAATTAGCTCGCCCTTAAACCTAAAGCTGTCAAGCACAATTTTAATATCTTCCATAGTTTTTCTCCTTATGGTGATATACTAGCACAAATATCCAAATTTTGCAATATAATCAAAGAAAAATGCACTGCCTCAATAAAGAAGCAGTGCAATAATTATTTAATGCATCATTAGATTGAGCTGAGAAGCTTTGGAAGCTTAGCAATAGTTGCACCTAATCTCCAGAAGATGATGTTGAAGCCTACGAAGCTTGACTCATCGTCGTTGAGCATCTTAAGAAGTCCCTCTGCCTGCTCCGGTGAGAAAGCACCCATACTCATAGCAATAAAGTTACGAATCGGAATTTGAGTTGCCATAGCAGCAAGCATCTTACCGTCGCCGTTAGCGTCACTGCCCATGCCTGACATAATCTTTTCAATAAGACCGCAAAGTCTGCCGCCCCACTTTGTATGTCTTGCATCGTTAAGACAGCAATAAAGATCAATCTTCTTGTTCTTATCAATTTCAGGGCTTGGAAGCTCGCCATATACTGCAGCAAAGTCATCACGAGTGATATTTGCAACATTATTGTAATAGCTTGGTGCGGTTGCTCTGTAATCAGGGATAGGAGCGTCAACTGTTGATGTAACAGTCATTACTTCGGTTAATCTAATATCTCTGCTTGAAGCGGCAACCATAATATCAAACTCACCTGTTTCAACCTGCCAATCGCCGAGATCTACATTGTAGAAAGCGAATGCTCTCTTTGAAAGCTCAACGCTGACCTCAACCTCTTCGCCTGCCTTAACAAATACCTTCTTGAATGCACGAAGCTCTTTAACAGGACGGAAGATTGTTGACTCCTTATCTGCAACATAAATCTGTGCAACCTCTGCACCGTCAACATCGCCTGTATTCTTAATCTTAAATGAAACGGTTACTGTGTCTGTATCCTTAATGCTGTTTGATGAAAGCTTAAGATCGCTATACTCAAATGTTGTATATGAAAGACCGTAGCCAAACGGGAAGAGAACATCAATGTTAGCAGCATCGTAATAACGGTAGCCGATAAATACGCTCTCTTTGTGCTCACTTGTAACAGGACCGCCGGGATAATTGCCGAATGTCGGGTTTTGATCAAATGAGTAAGGATATGTTTCCGATGTCTTACCTGAAGGGTTAACCTTACCTGTAAGAATATTAGCAACAGCTGCACCGCTTGCCTGACCGCCGAGACCTGAATTAAGAAGTCCCTTAACCTCATCAATCCATGGCATGTGAATAACAGAACCGCCTGCAAGAACAACAACTGTGTTAGGATTTGCCTTAGCAACTGCAGAGATAAGAGCATTGTGGTTTGACGGCATTTCGATGTTCTCTCTATCGTAGCCCTCGCCCTCAAATTCCTCTGTAAGACCTGCAAATACAACTGCAATGTCGCAAGCCTTTGCAGCAGCAACTGCCTCTGCAACAAGCTCTGACTCAGGTCTTCTGTTCTTATCCTTCTTTGTAGGAGCTGACTTATAGTAACCCTGTGCGTATGTCATATCAACGCCGAGCTTTTCCATCTCACTGAATGCATCTGAAAGCATTGTAGGATTGATAACCGATGAGCCGGCACCCTGGAAACGAGGTGACTTAGCCATCTCGCCGATAACTGCAACCTTTTGACCTGACTTAAGAGGAAGAAGCTTATCATCGTTCTTAAGAAGAACCATCGATCCCTCTGCAATCCTCTGTGCTGTCTTGTGATGCTCATTCTTGTCGTATGTATGTGTCTTTTCAAGGGCAGGCTTTGACTTAACAATAAGGTCAACAACAGCGTCAACTCTCTCGTCAAGGATGCTCTCGTCAAGCTCTCCGCTTTGAACAGCGGCAATAATCTTCTTTGTGTTAAGCGGACCTGATGTAGGCATTTCAAGGTCTGTGCCTGCCTTTAAGCCGGGAATTCTGTCAACAGAAGCACCCCAGTCGGTTACGATTAAGCCCTCAAAGCCCCATTCACCGCGAAGAACCTGCTGCTGAAGCCACTCGTTTTGTGAAGCATAGGTACCGTTGATGCGGTTATATGAGTTCATGATTGTCCAAGGCTGTGCTTCCTTAACGGCAATCTCAAATGCAGGGAAATAAATCTCACGCATAGCTCTTTCGTCAATAACCTCGTTAAGAACCATACGGAATGCCTCTTGTGAGTTACATGCAAAGTGCTTAAGTGATGTACCTACGCCCTTTGACTGAACGCCGTTGATAACGGCTGCGGAGCACTTACCTGCAAGAAGAGGATCCTCACTGAAATACTCAAAGTTTCTGCCGCAAACGGGTGAACGCTTAATGTTTGTACCGGGACCGAGAATTGTTGATACCTTTTCTGCAAGGCACTCCTCACCCATTGCTGCGCCCTCTTCCTCAAGAAGCTCAGGATCCCATGAGCATGATGAAGTTGCTGCAGGCGGGAAGCATGTTGTCGGAATTGAGTTACCGAGACCGATTCCGCCGCCTGACTTTGCTGCGCCCTCCGGCTCAACATAGTCCTTTCCCTTTTGCTTACGAAGACCGTGAGGTCCGTCTGTAATCATGATTTTCGGAAGACCGAGCTCCGGTGCTTCCTCAAGATGCCAATAGTCGTAGCCTGATACGAAGGATGCCTTCTGCTCAAGCGACATTTTGCTTACAATTTCAGGGTGTTTCATATATTTTACTCCTTATAAATATCTGTCTCTTATACACATCTGACGCTGCCGACGAAGGCTTAGGTG
>CAMGDK010000124.1 GCA_946042285.1 uncultured Clostridia bacterium
CCCTCATTTCTCTCTTGGTACTCCAAGACAAATTATTCAACAAAAATATATTATCATAAGATTAACTGTAAATCAATATATTTTTACCTATGTAGTTAATTTTATTGTCAATTTGTGCCGTAGCTTTATGTGAAATCTTAATTATTTCTTTTTTGTATTGACATCTGTCGTAAATAATTATAAAATGATTTGTAGTATTTGTTTGAAAGGAGTGCTGTTTATGGCAAGCACCTGTCCGAATTGCGGTAAAAAATTGCATATTTGGGATGTAAAGGCTGAATGTTCGGCTTGCGGCGTCTCAATTCCAAACTTTAACTGGCAGCAAAGACTCGAGGAAGATAATATTCTCGCCGAAAAGAAATTTGCTTCATTCTATAAATCTATGAATATGGTTAAGTATTCAATTTTCGGAAGCAAGCTTAGAATTGCAAGACTTGTTCTTACTTTCTTACCGGCAATTGGCTTCATTCTTCCGTGGGCAACACTCACAAGTGAGGGCGAAAGCTTTGATTTAACAATCTTTTCTCTGTTTAACGGTAATAAGAGCTTGATTGATTTCTTTACAGGCTTTTTCGGCAACTCCGGATTATTCATGACAAACATGAAATTTGAAGGATACAGCGGACCTCTTACATTCTGCAGTATATCATATTTAATGTTTGTATTGAGTATTTTGTTTATCGTTATTGCGTTTTTTATGAATATCATCATGTGCAAGAGACCTAAAACAAAGGTAACAGTAGTTTTTGATGTTCTTTCAATTGCTGCTTCTGTTGAATCTGTTTCGCTTTTTGTTTTAGCCGGTCCTTTGGCTGCGCAGGTTGTTGCATTTAATTTCGGCGATTTGCCTGTTATTAACGGCTCTGCTTCTATTGCTTGGGGATATTTTGTTGCACTCGCTCTTTTATTAGTCGCATTGGGAATCAATATTGCTGTTGCAAAGGCTCCTGCAAAGACAGATGAGCAGCTTGAGGCGGAGCGCCTTGCTCGTAAAGCAAAGAAGGAAGAAGAAGAGCGTAAAAAGGAAATTGAAAAAGAAAAGGCTCGCGAGGCTGCATCAATTAAAGAAAAGGAAGAGCATGCTCGTATAGTTGAGGAGGCAAAGGCAAAGCTTGCCGCTAAAGCCGAAAAGAAAAAGAAATAATTGTTTATTGAGAGTCTGATTAAATACAGACTCTCTTTTATATTTTCTTATGCTTGACCTGTAAAACAATATTTGATATACTCTTTTTTGGGTGATTATTATATGCTAAACAAATTAAGTAAATTAAATAAAAAATCTAAAATTGCTATTAGTTGCTTGAGTGTATTGGTAGCTTTAATCGTTATCGGAGCAATACTTATTTCAACCAATTCTACATGGTTTTATTCAAATGCCATGTATGCACTTATGCCAAAGGAAATTGTTGCCGAGATGGATGCCGGTACTCTTAAAATGGGTGTTACCAAATCAGGTGAAAAATCGGCTGAGGTTATCGAGAAGGCACCTCTTTCGGCTTACAGATTTTATTACTATGATACAGATGGCACCAAAAAGGAAGTAGGATATCTTGAAGATTTTCAGTTCGGCGATGAAACGGTTGATCCGTCTTTAGTATTTTCCTTAGCTGCAAATAAAAATCTAACCACTTTAAAAAGTGTTATTTCCAAAGTGATAATTGTATTGGTTGTATTGATAATTGCCATAGCTGTTTTGATGTGGTATAAGGCTTGGTCAAAGCACGAGGATGCAGAAAAAGCAATGAAACATAAGAAAAATAATACGAGTAAATCTAAAAAGAAATAATTATTTGTAGGTGTATCAATATGAGTTATGATAAGTTATTTTCACCTATGAAAATAGGTAATGTTGAGATTAAAAACAGAGTTGTCATGGCACCGATGTGTATGGGCTTCGGTCAGTATAACGGTTGTGCCACAGAAACAATGATGGATTATTATGAGGAGCGCGCCAAGGGCGGAGTCGGTCTTATTTTTACCGAGATTACCCGTGTTAACGACCTTACAGGTGCATCCTCCTATGGTCAGCTTGGTATGAGTCATGATTATCAAATACCGGCTCTCAGGCAAATGGCTGACAGAATACATAGTCACGGCTGTAAGGTGATGGTTGAGCTTCATCATCCCGGTAGGCAAAATGTCGGCTTGATGATTGGTACTGTACCGATTTGTATAGCCGGTGAGAAGATAATGGGTAATCTTTACACCGAAATACTTACAAAGGGTGTTATCCCTGTCGGAAAAAAGCTTCAGGAAAATCACATTGTTCCAAGGACTGTGTCACCGAGTAAATGTGAAAGAAGCAAGATGAGTGACAGTATCAACAGAGGATTGTCAAAGAAAGCTGTAAAAAAATATATTTGTCAGTTTGTTGAGGCTGCTGTTAGGGTTAAAAAATCCGGCTGCGACGGAGTTGAGCTTCATGCTTCACATGGCTACTTGATTCAACAGTTTTTATCTCCAAACACGAATAAGAGAACCGATGAGTACGGTGGCAGTCTTGAAAACAGAATGAGATTTCTTTGCGAAATTATTGATGGTATTCGCAAGAATTGCGGTCCTGATTTTCCGATTGTAGTTAGACTTACTGTTGACGAAATGTACGACAGGATCGGTATGCCCGGTAAGGGATACGGCCTTGAAGAAGGCTTAAAGATGGCAAAAATTCTTAATGATAAGGGAATTGATGCCATTGATGTTTCTTCTGCTGCTTATGATACATTTAATTATTGGCTTGAGCCTACAACATTTGAGTGTGGCTGGAGAAAGTATTTAGCACAAGAGGTAAAAAAGGTTGTCGATATTCCTGTGATTGCCGCTAATCTTATAAGATCGCCAAAGCAGGCAGAGGAGCAATTAGATGACGGCGTTCAGGATTTCATTTCGCTTGGCAGACCGCTTATTGCCGATCCTCATTGGGTTAACAAGGTAAAAAATGGTGACGAAAACCTTATCAAAAGATGCGTATGCTGCTTGAATTGCTTTGAAAGCATGATGGAAAATGCGTATAAGTACGATCATGGTAAGTGTTCTGTAAATCCTTTTGTCGGCAGAGAAAGAACTGAAATGCTCAAAAACGGCAACGGCAGAAAGGTTGCTGTAATCGGTGCGGGTCCTGCAGGACTTACCGCTTCGGAACTTTTGGCAAAAAGAGGCTTTCATGTTACGGTTATTGAAAAAAACAGCACTGTCGGAGGTCAGTTGAATCTCGCAGATAAACCGCCACATAAGGATAAGCTTGATTGGGTTTGTCACGATTTATATGAAAATGCGCTTAAGCTTGGTGTTCAGTTTAAATTTGATACTGTTGCTGATATTAACATCATCAACGAAATCGGTCCTGAAATTGTTATAAATGCAACAGGAGCAAATGCTATTCATCCTAAGGCATTCGGCGGTGAAAATGTTTATACGGTTTCGCAGATTCTTGATGGCTCTGTTAAGCTTGAAAACAAAACGATTGCAGTGATCGGTTCCGGAATGACAGGACTTGAAACGAGTGAGCTTTTGATTGAACAGGGAAACAAGATTAAAATTATAGAGATGGCTGACAAAATTGCTCCGGGCGCATGGTTTCAACAGCTTGATGATGCTTTACCAAAGCTTGAAGCAGCCAATACGGAGTTTATTACCGGTCATAAGCTTGTTTCAATTAACAATCAGGGAATAGAGCTTGAATGTGTTGCCAACGGTTCTAAGAAGAGTGTCAGTGCAGATTGCGTTGTGCTTTCACTCGGTGTAAGACCCGATACTTCTCTTTTTGATGAATTAAAGGCTACTAATAATTATTTGAAGCTTTACAATATTGGTGATAGCAGCAAAATAGGCAGAATTGCTAATGCAACAGAGAGTGCCTATCAGCTTGTATCACAGATTAGGTGATGAAGAACAATGTTTTCACCAAAACAACAATTAAAGAAAAAGCTTGAGGAAGTAAATACAAAGCTGACGCGTGATTTGGATTTTGATTTCAGCTCTGTCAGTAAGTATATTGTTACTGAGGACGAGTTTTATAATGAGATATATTTACCTTTTAAAACAAACAAAAGACTGTTTTACAGAGGTGAGCGTATAAATTCCTCTAACCGTCATTTACTTCCTACTATGCTGAGAGACC
>CAMGDK010000125.1 GCA_946042285.1 uncultured Clostridia bacterium
CCTAAGCCTTCGTCGGCAGCGTCAGATGTGTATAAGAGACAGGCCAAATATATATGTAATATATTTCATTATTAAATTTAGAAGGAAGGTGAGCTCGTGCCGTGGATACCTAATGAGGAGCACGAAAGGGTGCCTGTTGTTAAAAATCTTGTTTGGGCAGCAAGGCTTTTGTTTAAGGCTGACAAATGGTTTTTGATAAGCGGAATTATATCGGAAATAGCCACAGATGTTTTTAGGGATTTCATTCAAAGCGTATTGTTTTTAAAGGTGCTTTTGTCTGTAATAACCGGCTCAGGCTCTTTTAGCTACTATGTTAAATGCCTTTTGCTTTTTTTATTGATAGGTGTTGTGACCGAGGCTGTATCGGTTTGGGGTGACTACAAAACCAATGTCGGTCAAAAGAATGTATTTAAGGCTCTTAACAATATGATATTTGAAAAGGCGTCATCCGTTGATGTCAGCTGCTATGAGGATCCTGCGTTTTATGACAAGTATCAAAGAGCAACAGATATTCTTATCAGAGGATATTTTGTAATGTTCTCTTGGAATTTGTCTATCGTTTTAGGCTCGCTCATGTCTTTTATCACTGTTATCAGCATAATTGCAGCAATAGATCCGGCATATTTCATTTTTCTTGCGCCTGTGATGCTTGTTTTTGTTGTGGAGATTTTCAAAAGCAAGGTTGTGTTTAGGCGTGATGTCAAAATGACAAATAACAACAGAGTTAAGTCGTATATCCAGCGCACAGTGTTTTTGAAGGACTTTTCAAAGGATATGAGGACCTCAAATATTTTCTCTGTTATTATGGAAAAGTTCGACAAAGCCATAAACGGTAATGTTAAAATACTCAAGGAGTACGGATTTAAGCTCTTTTTGTTTACTATGCTAAGCTCACTGCTTGGCGAGATTTTTCCTATGGTCGGTACCTACGCTTATGCCGGCTATCAGTTTGTTGCAACGAATGAGCTTGATGTGTCGGGATTTTCTGTTGTGCTTTCGTCAATCAGGTCGGTTTCAACTGCAACTCAAGGCATAGCAAGAAGCTTTGCCGACTTAACTCAGGTTGCGTTTTATTTTCAAAATCTTCGCGATTTCTTTGAATATGAATCTCAGGTTAAGGACGGCAATCTTGAAGCAGGTGAGCTTGAAAGCCTTGAGCTTGTTAATGTTTCATTCAGGTATCCGTCTGCAAAGGCGTATTCGCTGAAAAATGTTAATTTAAAAATCAACAAAGGGCAGACGGTTGCAATCGTCGGCATAAACGGTGCAGGCAAATCAACTCTTGTTAAGCTGCTTCTTCGCTTTTACGATGTTACTGAGGGTGAAATTCTATATAACGGAATTAACATCAAGGAATATACGCAGGACTCATTAAGAAAGCGCTTTGCAACGGTTTTTCAGGACTACAAGACATTTGCTATCTCTGTCAATGAGAATGTTCTTTGCCGTGAATGTAACGAGCAGGACGAAAAAACAGCTCAATACGCACTCGAGCAGAGCGGTGTTTGGGATAAAATAAGCACACTCGAGGATAAGGGCAACACTCTTTTAACGCGCGAGTTTGACGATAACGGCGTCGGTCTGTCAGGCGGCGAGGCGCAGAAAACCGCCGTTGCAAGAATTTTTGCAAGGGAATTTGATATTGCAATACTCGACGAGCCTTCGTCAGCACTTGATCCGATTGCAGAGTACAGGATGTACGAAAATCTTATCAGCGCGACTAAGAATAAAACAGTAATCTACATTTCACACAGGCTTTCAAGCGCAGTTTTGTCGCAGAATATATTTGTTCTTGAAAACGGAACTGTTGTCGAAAGCGGCTCGCATGCACAGCTTATGGCAGCCGGCGGAAAATACAGTGAAATGTTTACGCTTCAGGCATCTGCCTACAAGGACGAAGGGGGTGATTCTCTTGAAGCATAATTCAAATAAAAAGAGCAAAGAAAATCACTCAATGCTTTCAAATATTATTTACTTTGTAATTCTGCTTTTCAAGGTTTCGCCGGGACTTGTTATAGGCGAAATGGTGTTTGGCGTTGTCGGCAGACTGCCGTACAGAATTATTGCCGTGCTTGGTGTAAAGTACATGGTTGATGCAGTGACTGACGGCGCAGACGCCTCCTATGTTTTCGGTATAGTAGCAGTTATCGGCACAGTGCTTTTAATTACAGCGCTGGCAAATGCACTGTTTAGGGAATTCTATTGGAATGTTGCAAGGGAAAGGGCTTACAGAGGACTTAACAAAACACTCTATGAAAAGGCAAAAAATCTTGACCTTGAAAACTATGATAATCCTAAATTCTATAACAACTTTATTTTAACAATCGAATCCTCTTCGGATAATATTCAAAACATTCTCGGACTTGTTCAAAGCTATTTCGGTGAGCTTGTATCACTGCTTACAATCGGCTCTATCATATTTACGATTGATCCTGTTTGCCTGATGATAATTGCAGTTATCGTTATCATCTTTACACCGATCAGCAAAAAAATCGGTGAAATGCAAATGATGAGGCGCGAGGACAACAACAGGCTGCACCGCAAGGCAGACTATTTTGCAAGAGTGTTCTATCTTCAGGATTATGTAAAAGAGGTTAGAATGAACGGCATTAAGCCGCTTTTGATGAAGCGGTATAATGAAGCCGCACAAGAGGTTTGCGACAACCAAAGGAAATATGTAAGCAAAATTGATATTGCATATTTTATTCAGGAGACAGGTGTGCAGATAGTCGGATTTATGTTTATTCTTCCGCTTTATCTTGGGTACTGTGTGCTTGAAAGACATACTCTGTCGTCCGGTGATTTCGTTGCAAGCTTTAACGGTGCGTTTTCAATTGCGGCTTCGTTTTCGTTTTTGACCGTTGCGGCAGTCCGTAATTTCTCCGAGCGCGCAAAGATGATTGAAAAGTATCGTGAGTTTCTTAAAACCGACACTAAAATCAAGGACGGCGAAAGGGTTGCATCTATCACCGAGCCGAAGACCATTGAGATTAAAAATCTGTCGTTTACCTATCCCGGCAACAGTGAGCCTACTCTTAAAAATATAAACCTGAAAATCAAGCCTTATGAAAAAATCGCCCTTGTCGGCTACAACGGCGCAGGCAAAACAACGCTGACCAATCTTATTTTGAGGCTCTATGACGCCACGGACGGCGCGATTTTGATTGACGGTGAGGATATTAGAGATGTTACAATAAAATCGCACAGAGACAGATTTGCAAGCGTGTTTCAGGATTTTCAGCTGTTTGCCGCATCTGTCGGCAATAATGTTGCGCTTGATAACGGATTTGACGGGGATAGAGTGTTGCAGGCTCTAAAAAACAGCGGCTTTGATAAAAGGCTTGAAAACGGAGTTAACACCCAGCTTCTTCGTGAGTTTGACGACGATGGCATAATGACATCAGGCGGTGAGGCGCAGAAGATTGCAATCGCAAGAGCGTTTTATAAAAATTGCCCTTATGTAATACTTGATGAGCCGTCAGCAAACCTTGATCCTATCGCGGAGTATAATCTCAACCAAGCAATGCTTGACGCTGCTAAGGAAAAGACAGTTGTTTTCATTTCGCACAGATTGTCAACAACAATAAATGCAGACAGAATTTATGTTATGGAAAACGGCTCAATCATCGAGAGCGGCTCTCACAACGAGTTAATGGAGTTAAACGGCACCTATGCCTATATGTTTAATCTTCAGGCAGAAAAATACAGAAAAGGCTAACAAAAAACGACAGGATTTTGTCGCGTATTGGTAAGGAATATTTTGAAACGATGGTGTAATCTCAGTAATATGAGGTTACACCATTTCTTTTTACACTAAATCTTCAGGTATTACTTGATTTATTATTATTATAATGATATCATTATATCATGATATAATGATATCGTTTAGGAGGCGATGCACTTGGCAAAGGAAAACAAAGCCAATCGAACAAGACAAGTCCAATTTAGAATGACTCCTGATAAAGTTAAACGTTTGCTTGCAGCCATTGCTTACGATGATGACATGCACAGTATGGCAGATTTGTTTAACAAAGCGGCTGATGAATACCTAAAGAAGCAAGAA
>CAMGDK010000126.1 GCA_946042285.1 uncultured Clostridia bacterium
CTACACCAAAGCCTTCGTCGGCAGCGTCAGATGTGTATAAGAGACAGATGTTAAATTTTATCTTTACTTAATATATTGCTTATTTTTAGTAGATGCACGCATTGTTGTACGCCTTGTACGCACCGCAATCAAAGGATATGCATATACCCTGCTCGTCATCCGAATAAATTACCGGTGCTTTTGTAAGGCGCATAATTCTCCTGATAGTTCTTTTGTCGGCGTTTTTTGAATTGTTTGTCACAACGCAGAGTGAAGGTCTTGTGTATTTCAAAAAAGCACTGCCGGTTGAGTGATTATAGCTATGATGTCCAAGCTTTAAAATATCAACTCTGCCCGTTCTTTCCGCAACGGCAATTTCGTCTGCGCTTTTATTGTCGAGATCGCCGCACAAAAGAGCTTTAACGCCGTTAATCTCTGCAAGGACTGCAAGAGAATTATCGTTCTCGCCGACCTTGGAAGAGCCGCTCTCATAGCCTGTGTTGAGAATGGTAAGCCTGAAATCACCGAACACGAAGGTATCGTTGCTGATATTTGAAATGATAGGAACATTTTTATTGTTCAGTGCAGTAACCATTTGGTCATAGACCTCTTGATTGTCCCACTCCTCTATCTCCATTTCATTTATAAATTCAGGTTTGTACTCCTTTAAATATGCTTTTTCGATAACAACGCTATCGTCATTGATTAT
Source organism: uncultured Clostridia bacterium (assembly GCA_946042285.1). Taxonomy (GTDB): domain Bacteria; phylum Bacillota; class Clostridia; order Oscillospirales; family Acutalibacteraceae; genus Eubacterium_R. Next base: position 689 of record CAMGDK010000126.1, read on the forward strand.
TGTATCAAATCCGCCGATATGGTCCGAATGAGCATGTGTACCGAGAACGAAATCAAGGTACACCTTGCCGTCGTCGCCTGCAAAGCTTTTGATAAAATCAAGGACACGAATTTCATATCCCTCAAGCGCTAATGCTTCAAATCCACGCGGATTATCGCTGTCATCGCCTGCATCAATCATGGCAAGATGCTCACCGCTTTTTAAAACAATCGCATCGGAGCTTCCTGTATTAAGGAAGTAGATTGCGTTTTTTGGAGTAGAGGTGCATTCCTCTAAATTAAGATTATCGTAGCGCGCCTTCTCCGTGATTGACATATACGCAAAATAACCGCCGACACACAAGCCTATAATAACCAATACGATAATTGAAATAACAGCTATTCTTTTCATTGAGATACCTCTCTTACAATCAATTTTCTGTTATCGGCAGTGCATAGTCTTATTTCGGGAATTATACTCATATTGCCGTTGTTTTTCCAGCTGACAACAATTTCTCCCTCGTTACACTCAACAGAAAACAGAAGCTTAACGCAGTTGTTGTTTTTATACTCAAAGCTAACGCCGTCATCCGTAAAGAAATCCGACTCAAAGCTACCGTTTTTGACAGGATAAACCGTGAACACCGTTTTTTCGGGAGTGTTAAAGCCATACTGCGCTTCATCGGTAGGAATAACACTTCCTGCACGAACGAAAAACGGCATTTGCGACTCGGCAGGAATATTAAGTTCAACGCACTGTCCGCCGTCATAAAGCCTGTCATCAAGATACCAATTATCTCCGCTCGGAAGAGTGGCTGTCGCTGTTTCCTCTCCCTCGTCAAAAACGCATGTAGCAAGAATGTCCCTACCGAGCATAAACGAGCTTTTACTGCTTTTTGCAAGCTCGTCATCATAGTAAAGGAACAGCGGAGCGTTCATCGGGATTTGCTTTTCGACTGCATTGTATGCGCAATTATAAATATAAGGCAAAAGCCTTTTGCGTTGGGCAAAAATAGCTTTTACCGACGGAATAATCTCCTCATAGCTCCACGGCATTGTTGCCGAGCCGTCACTGTTCCAGCTATGAATTGTAAAGCGAGGCTCAAAGAGTCCGTGCTGAAGCCATCTTAAAAGGAGCTCCGGCGATGGCATTTCACCGGAAAAACCGCCAAGGTCATGACCGTAGAAATAGAGTCCCGACATTGACATTGTGAGTCCTATATAATGACAATAGCGCAAATCCTTGAATTCACTTCTGTTGTCACCCGACCATGTTTGTGCAAGCCTTGAAGCACCGATGCTGCCGCTTCTTGTTGAAAGAAACGGTCGCAAATCAGGTCGTTTTGTAATCTGAGCCTTATATGACGCCTCGTTCATAAGATATGTAAGATACGGTCTTATGCGGTGAGCCTTTACACAACCGTTACCGAATCCGTTTGCAACAGCATCGGCATCATTAATATCAAACTCGTTATTGTCATTCCATGTAGCAGTAATACCCATATTAAGAAGCTTGTCGGTTACCTGATTGCTCCAAAAATCATAAGCCTCTTTATTTGTAAAATCAAGATAGCTTCCAAGTCCGTCCCAAAACTGTGTAACGAAGGGGGTACCGTCCGGATTTTTAATAAACATTCCCTTTTGCGCAAGCTCATTATACAACGGGTGACTTACAAGAAACGCCGGCTTAATGTTAGGAATAATCTCTATCGCGTTACTCGAAAACAGGCTGACGAACTCCTTTGGATTCGGGAATTTATCGTAATTCCAATTAAACACGCATCTTTGATTACCTATTGATGTATAACCGGACGAAAGATAAAAGCCGTTACAGCTCAAGCCGAGCGATTTAACCTTATCTAAAAAGCCCTTCATTTGCTCAAAGGAATCGGGAGCATCCGTATATGCCATTGTGCTTGCACAGTAATCAAAGCTCCATTTAGGAGGAAAAGCCTGCTTACCGCAAAGCCTTACAAGCTGTTGAATAATTGAAAGCTTGCTGCCAAAAAAGAGATAGTAAACAAGGCATTCATCCTCTGTGCTGAAATATTTGTACGGCTGATAATAGTTATTTATCTCATTTCCGAGATTTACGAATGATGTATCCGAGGTGTCATAGAAAACACCGTATGAGCCGACACTGTTTTCGCACACATAAAACGGAACGTGCTTATATAACGGATCTGTCGATGAGGCGTCATATCCCATGGAATCGGCAGTTTCTATCCTAAATGCTCTGCCGGATTTATCAAGCTCGCCGCCCTTATCACCAAGACCGTAAATTTTTTCATTTGTTTCTCTTAAAAGATAGTGAAAGCTGCCCGTGCCGAATTCCCTTTCGATATTATATGCAAGAGGCTCCCTGTCGGAAAGCAAAAGCTTATCATCCTTGAAGCATTTGATGATAAAATTATCAAGGCACACATCAAGCCGTATGCCGCACGGCAGGCCGATTGACTCCGTGTTACCATTAACCGACGACTCAACACTGCACAAATCAAATCCCTCGACGCATAGCCTGTCTCTGCCGTTTTCATAGTAGGCATTTTCGGGATTAACATTTATCGTCGGCAGCATAACAGAGCGGTCCTTATAAATTGCTACTCTGACACAGCTGCTGCTTACAATATCAATTCTTGCAGTAGTATCGTCACATTTATATTCTCTAAAGCTTGCACCCTGATCAAAGGGGACGAATTCATGACTGAATTTACTCATTTAGTATGGTCCTTTTTTAAATGTGTTTCTTATAAGCGTACCGGTTGCCCACGGTAAAGAGGCTGAGCTTTCACAAAACCTCATCGGCTTCTTATATCCCGCAATCCATTTCGGTATTGCATTGCAATTGGGATCACCGCTTTTCGCAAAAGCGCAAATCGACTTGATTACTTGATTTGAAATTTCATAATCCACCTTTTCGAATGGTCGCCAATTATTATCAAGAGTGCCGAAAACGTAAAGCAAATCGCTTGCGTGCCATGCGCCCAAATCATCACCCGGAAGCGCACGATTGAAATTATAAACATAGCAATTATTCTTATGTCCTTTACAATGCTTAACCCATGACCTTGTAAGCATTTTAAGCACAGCAGGCACCATATCGTTAATTGTTACACCGAGGATATAAGGAATGTCGGGAATTGTATTCATATTAAAGACTTCATTGTTAACAAGATACTCGTCGCATACAGGAAGAGTGTAAGCCATGCTCATTGAGTCCTCCTCGCACGCCTCCTTCCACGCAAAATAGAGCGTTTCGGCTTTTACCGTCTTTAACTCCTCGACATTGCCGACACCCGCCTTCGAAATAATTTTATCCCAAAAGTGTGTTGCTTTTTCGGTTGTAAAGAACTTGCTGACTCTACGCTGAAGCGCACCACC
>CAMGDK010000127.1 GCA_946042285.1 uncultured Clostridia bacterium
AGGACATCAAGGCTGAAGGCTCAATGACGGTTTTGCTTAAGGATGCAATCAAGCCAAATATTGTCCAAACGCTTGAGAATACACCTGCAATTATGCATGGTGGACCGTTTGCAAATATTGCTCACGGCTGTAACTCTGTAAGAGCTACAAAGCTTGCTCTTAAGCTTGGTGATTATTGTATTACAGAGGCAGGCTTCGGCTCTGACCTCGGTGCAGAAAAATTCCTTGACATTAAGTGTCGTTTTGCAGGATTAAAGCCATCATGTATCGTTCTTGTTTCAACAGTTCGTTCAATGAAATACAACGGCGGCGTTGCGAAAGCGGAGCTTGCAAAGGAAAACCTTGAAGCACTTGAAAAGGGTAGTGTAAACCTTGGTGCCCACATCGACAATCTTCACAAGTTCGGCGTTCCCGTTGTCGTTGCAATCAATCATTTCTATGCCGACACCGACAGGGAAATTGATTTTATCAAGAATTATTGCGAAAGCAAGGGTGCAGACTTTGCGGTAACAAAATGCTTTGCAGATGGCGGTGCAGGCGGAATTGAGCTTGCTCAAAAGGTTGTTGAGGCATGCGAAAAGGAAAACAATTTCCATCATCTTTACGATATAGATATGCCTGTTTACGAGAAGATTGAAACTATTGCAAAGGAAATCTACGGAGCAGACGGCGTTGATTATACAAAGGAAGCAAAAAAGAGCATTGACGAGTTTATCGAGCTTGGCGCAGATAAAATCCCTGTATGTATGGCAAAAACACAGTACAGCCTTTCAGACAATCCAACGGCTCTCGGAAGACCGCAAGGCTTTAGAATCACCGTGTCTTCTGCAAATCTCAGCAACGGTGCAGGCTTCCTTGTCTGCCAGACGGGCTCAATTATGACAATGCCCGGACTGTCAAAGAGTCCTGCGGCATATCAAATTGATATTGACGAAAACGGCAACACAGTAGGTCTTTTCTAATGAAGGAATATATAACAAACAGCTACGAGGAAACACTTGAGCTTGGCAGGAGTCTTGCAAAAGCGCTACCAAAGGGTACAGTGATTGCCTTTATCGGCGGCTTGGGTATGGGTAAGACTGCTTTTACAGCCGGACTTGCTCAGGGACTCGGCATTTCAGCTTGTGTATCGTCGCCTACCTTTGCAATATGCAATACCTATATCGGCAGTGAAAACACATTGCATCATTTTGATATGTACAGGATTGACGGCTGGGATGACTTGTATTCAACAGGCTACTTTGATTATGTTAATACCGATGCATATATAGCAGTTGAATGGAGCGAAAATATTTACGCAGCGCTCGAAGATGACGCCGTTATAGTTGAAATAGAAAAAATAAGCGACTCATCAAGGCGCTTTAAGATTTACAAAAAATCAGAGGATAATAAATGATACTTTCAATTGATTCCGCCTCGGTGACGGCATCTACCGCACTTTGCAAGGACGGCAAAATTGTAAAAAGTGAATTTATGAATAACGGCTTAACCCATAGCGAAACTCTTTTGCCAATGGTAAAAAGAGTTATGCAGGGCTACCGCTTTGAACAGCTTGAGGCAATAGCTGTCACCGCAGGTCCCGGCTCGTTTACCGGAGTCAGAATCGGCGTGTCTGCCGCCAAGGGAATAGCGTTTGCCTATGACATTCCGTGTGTGAGCGTGTCTTCTCTTGAGGCGACTGCTTATAATTTTACTGATGAAGATTGTATAATTTGTGTTTGCATGGATGCAAGAAGAATGCAGTTTTATAACGCTCTTTTCAAATCCGAAAACGGTGTAATTCATCGTATGACTCCTGACAGAGCGATTTCTCTCGATGACTTAAAAAAGGATGTTGAGAGATATGACGGTGTTGTTATTGCCGGTGACGGCGCAAGGCTTTGCTTTGAAAATATCGGTCTTGACAATACTTCTCTTGCACCGCAGGATAAGATTTATACCAACGGTGAGGGTGTAATTAAAGCGGCTGAAAATAAAAAAAGGATTTCCGCTTCCTCCTTGATGCCTGTGTATCTTCGCTTGAGTCAGGCAGAACGCGAGTTGAAGCTTAAAAAACAGTGATAAAGGAGATTTATTATGATAGCTTTAGGCAGTGACCACGCAGGATTTCCGTTAAAAGAGGAAATCAAGGCACATCTTGATAATCTTGGTGTTGAGTATGTTGATGTAGGATGCTACACACCGGAAAGATTTGATTACGCAATCAGCGCGCAAAAGGCTTGTGACAAGGTCGTTGCAGGCGAATGTGAGCTTGCAATTCTTTGCTGTGGCACAGGTGTCGGTATTTCAATGGCAGCAAATAAGGTTAAGGGTATCAGGGCTTGCTGCTGCTCCGATTGCTTCAGTGCAAAGTTTACACGATTACATAATGATGCCAATGTTCTTTGCATGGGAGCAAGAGTGGTAGGCGCAGGTCTTGCTCTTGAAATGGTTGACCTCTTTCTTAACACAGAGTATGAAGGCGGTCGCCATCAGGCAAGAGTCGATCAAATAATGGCTATTGAAAAGGGCGAAAAGCTCTATTGATAACAAAATTTATCCGTACGGGCGAACAGTGTTCGTCCGTTTTTTTACCATCGACCTAATAATACGAAAAGCGGCACAAACAGAAACGCCATAACAATGCTTCAATCGCTTTAGAAGCTTTGTTACAGCGTTTTTTATATACAATATTATAATTTTATGACCACTTTATCGCTTTGATAGAGAATCCGAGCTTGCTTTCAAGCTTGTTTTTTTGAATGATAGCAACTACCGTACTGTAATCACCGGCATTCGAAACACTTCCTGTAATCTTGTAGAAATTGTTATTACCGAGATCCTCAATTCTTGTGATAGTAACCGATTGCTTCTTTTCAGGGAATTTCTTTATTGTAAATGTATCGTTTTTGTTGTCGTATTCGATAGGTGAATTCTCAACTGAATTGCATTTAGTTTTAAAGTTTACAACTGTTTGACCGTAAAACTTGAAAAGATTAAGAACAACGGGACTTGACGGATAAACAGAGCTCGTTTCGCCGTTGAGCTGTGCCATCCAAACAGCAGTGTAAGCTGCAATCTCTGTCGGTACACCGTCTGAATTTTCATAGCTTGCAAGGTAAAGATACGGAACCTCAAGCATTGACTCAACCTTTTTAACGTCGTTTTTCTCAGCCGTTTCGGAGAATTTAACAGGTCTGCCGGTTGCAGATGTTTTTGGCACGCTTTCCTTGTCTGTGAATTTTGTTGTGTCTGCTTCCTTTGTTATTTCAACATTTGCAGCCGTTGTCTGTGTCTTTGTGGTGTTTGCTTTAGTTGTAGTTGCTTTAGTTGTAGTTGCTTTAGTCGTAGTTGCTTTAGTTGTATTTGCTTTTGTCGTATTTGCTTTTGTCGTATTTGCTTTTGTTGTAGTTGTTTTTGTTGCATCGTCTGATGTATTATTGCTTGTAGTGCTTGACGGAACACTTTGCGGCTTTGTTGTTGAAGCTTCTTCCGTGTTCTTGCCTGTACTTGTGGTGGTTGTATTATCGCTTTTTTGTGTTGTGATTGCGTCAGTAGTGCCTGAAACGGTGGTGTTTAACTGATTTGCATAATCAGACTTAACAGTAACAGGCTGCTTCTTTTTGTTCGTCACAGGCTCGCCGTTAGCGTCGAGTTTTTGAGCAATATATTTACCTTTTTTGTCTTTTGTATAAACAACGGCAACCTGTGTTGTTTGCGGCTCACCGTTAGCGTCTGTAACCTCTTTGCCTGATTTGTCAGTAACATTTTCGGTTTCAAATCCGTATTCGTTAGCCGAATCGTCAAGACCATCAGCATATTCGGATGATGCTTCACTGACTTCATTTTTATCCTTTGCCGAGCATGCTGCAAAAATAAAGCAAACTAACAGCATAACAGCAAGAAAAATATAAGCGCCTTTTCTCATAAGAATACCTCGTTACACTATATCTGTCTCTTATACACATCTCCGAGCCCACGAGACAAGAGGCAATC
>CAMGDK010000128.1 GCA_946042285.1 uncultured Clostridia bacterium
AGACTGTCGATAAAGTGGACTGAACCACGCCATATAAAATAAAACAAACCGATTTAAGCCTCATTTGTAAAGGGAGGTGGCAGCGCTTTTGCGCTGACGGAGGGATTGTAAAAGCGGATTGAACATCGAGTTCAATCCGCTTTTGGCGTTTTCCGTTTTTTGCTCGGGGGCGGTACCATCGTACAGCTCCCACTCGCAAGAAAACGGAATTCAGTTCCATTTCTCGAAGTCTGCCAGCATGTAGATACAGATGTCTAAGCACGCACATTGCTTAAATAAGAAGAATTACTTGTTGGGGCGAACATTGTTCGCCCGCTTTGTTTTTTGTAAGCTAACAATCTGCTTCGTTTCTCAAAGCCTGTACGCGTTTGGCAGCGTTAAATCAGTCGTTATTGCTCTTTGCTCTTTTTGCAACAAGCTCATCAAGTATTCTTGAATGTTCCTTGTCGCTCATTGCATATTTTGCAGTAGGAACTGCTGATAAAAGCATACCGATTGCCGGCGGGATGGAAATGAGGAAGAACATTGTAGCTGCGTACTTACCTGCACCCGAGCCACCGTCATAGGTGATGAAGCTTGCACCCTGCTTGAGTGCGCCGTTAAGTGTTTCGATAGCCTTATCACTGTAACCAACAATATTGTAAGCAATAGCTGAAATGATTGAAGCAATACCGCCTGAAAGCTTTGTAATGAACGACTGACCGGAGAAGAATACGCCGTCGGTTCTAACGCCGTTGTGGTACTCCTCATAGTCAACACAGTCGGCAATCATAACCGATTGAAGTACATTGATACCACCCATTGCTGCGCCTGCGAACAAGAAGCACAAGCCGATAAGAAGCACCCAAATAATGTTTGTATAAACGTCGCCGCCCGAAATCTTGAAGAATATATAGATAAATGCAAACGGAACAGCACCTGCAACCGAATAGAAATTATAAAGTGATTTCTTTTCATGCTTCTTGATGAGCGCCGGAGTAATACCCATTGCAATAAACTGTCCTGCAAACACCGAAACGGCAATAATTGCAAGTCTTAGTACAATAGCAAAGTTAATGCCGTTTTCACCTATTACATTCATGAAATCGCCGTTAGCGTAGTAATAGGTAATGAGTGTCATGGCGATGAGCATAAGAAGCTGGATAGGGCTTCTTAATATGCCTGAAATAAGAATTTGTCTAAACGGCTTGTTTCTGAACATAATCTTAAAGTTGTCAATAAAGCCGTATTTCTTTTCGGACTGCTCAACCTTTTCTCTGGTGAATAAGCCTGCAAACTCAAAAAGAATTGATGCAACAACAGTCATTATGATAACCGTGATAATGAATCCCTTTTGGTTAGCCTTTGCAAGAAGCTCGCTGTAATTAGCTGCGTTTATGTCAAGGTCCTTGCTGAATATACCGCTGATTACCTGAGCAACCTGCACAACAAGCACGCCGATACCGCCGATGCCTGCTACTATACGGGCAAGACCGAGGATTTTGCTTCTGTCGTTTTCATCCTCTGTCATAAGAGAAGTGATACCCCAAAGCGGAATATCGCAAACAGTGAAGCACATGCCCCATGCTACATACGATACTGCTGCCCAAGCAACAATAAGTACCTTTTGCGATTGTGATGATGCAAGTGCGTAGTTGCCGTTAATGAATGTCAGTATTGTTACAATTCCTATAATTGCCGGAAAAATGATAAGATACGGTCTGCATTTACCCCATTTAGTTCTTGTTTTATCAACGATTGTACCCATCATAGGGTCGTTGATAGCATCCCAAACTCTTGCAAACGCAAATATCCAACCGAGTGCCATCGCGGGAAGGCAGATGACATTTTGAAAATAAAAGTAAAGACCTGTTGCTACTATGTTGTAAATAAGGTTTTGACCAAGCATACCAACAAGATAGCCACGAAGCTCTTTACCGTTGTAGGTGCGGCTTTCGCCCATAATATCTCTCCTTTACTTATGCGGTATTTCTACCGATTATTCAATTAAATAATAGCAGTAATTGTGCTAAAAATCAACACTATCGACAAAACTTGCAATATTTACAGGATTTACTTATCTGCATTTGATATTTGTTCGTTTATTTCATTGCAGATTTTCTTCAAAGCTTTGTTGGTTGTTAATCCGATGTCAACTGTCAAAATGCTGTCATCCTTGAGATGAAAAATAATTTTTGATTGCCTGTCAACAAAGTTTTTCACAAGGCTTGCAGCATTGTCCTTTTGAGAGTCTATTCTGTCAATATCTTCATATTTCACTATGTTATTATCATCGAGTGAAGTAAACTCCAAACGGTCTTCATAAAATACTATTCCCTGTGATAAAACATTTTTTGTAACAATTATCGAAACAACAAAAGCAAATAATTCCATTATTGCAAAGAAAACGGCATACCTTGTCGTGAATGCAATAAGCTTTTTAATTGCAAAGAATGCAAAATACACAACCGCAATATCAAGCACTGCTACTACTGCGAGAGTTATCGGAGAGAGAATTCTCATAAATTTCTTTTTCATACAAATTTGCCCTCCATGTAATCATCAAGCATTTTGATATTATCTGCCTTAAATTCCCTGCCGTTGAGATAGCTTAACTTGTTTTCATCGCTGAAATCAAGCTTAAGCTTGTAGCTGTAAAGCGCCTGCCTGAATCTGCCTTGCTCAACACCGTACTTGCCATCGCCGAAAAGAGGGTGACCGATGTGAGCAAGATGCGCTCTGATTTGATGCGTCCTGCCTGTTAAAAGCTCAACCTCAAGCAGTGATGCGCCGTCTTTACAGTCAAGCACTGTATATTTTGTGATAATTTCCTTTGAGCCGTCAACCTTGTTGTCGGTCACGGTAACCATGTTTTTGCGCTCGTCCTTTTTGAGATATGCTGTCAAAAGCTCCTCACTCTTCGGCATTTTGCCGTGAACAACAGTAAGGTAATATTTTTTTATTTCCCTTGCCTTTATTTTTTCGTTTATTATTTTCAAAGCCTCGGAATTTTTAGCACCGATTACAATTCCACCCGTATTTCTGTCAATTCTGTTTGCAAGCGACGGAGTGAAAGACGATTCCTCGGGTGACCATTCTCCCTTTTGATAAAGGTATTTCTTCATCCTTGCAACGATGTTGTCTATATAATCATTAGCATCCGGATGGCAAAGTATACCAACCTTTTTGTTAATGAGAATTATGTTTTCATCCTCGTAGATGATGTCAATCTCATCAGATGCCCTCATGAAATCAAGATGCTTTTGCTTAGTGTGAAGAACATCATCATTAAGGTATAGCTCTAAAATGTCACCGTCATTTAATATTTGCTCGGGGGTACAGCGCTTCTTGTTAACCTTAATATTCTTTTTGCGAATTTCCTTGTACATTAAGGATTTCGGCAGCTTGTCAAATGTTTTTGCAATAAATCTGTCAACACGCTGACCGCAATCCTTACTGCTGATTGTTATTCTTTTCATTTGTTGTCCTTGTTCTTCTTTTCTTCCTCAAGCTCCTGAATTTCCTTATAGAACATGTTAGCCCTTACATAAACCTGAATAAAATCCCTCATGGTTTGTGCAAGCTCACCCTTTTGATATGGATTTATCAAAATTCTTTCGTCATCATCAATAACAAGCGGACCCTTTTCAAAATCGTTGAAGGTAGGCATAAGCGAATATGTTTCCTTTGTCTTAACGATTGAAATTAAAGTAAAATCGGCAGTAGCATTGACAAATCCCTTTTTCTTTGTGTATTTCTCGATTGTTGAAACAGGTGAGTCGTCGTTGTGCTTTTTTGTGTAGCAGTAGGAGATAACCTCCTCAACGAAATTCTCAATCTGTCTGTCGGAATACGGAGCCTTTAACAACACAACCTTGTCTATGTCTGCAATTCCGTACCTGTCGCTTTCACCGCAGGGAATGCCTATCATGTTTTCGTTCTCGTCGATGTAAACCGAAATGGTATAAAAATCCTTTT
>CAMGDK010000129.1 GCA_946042285.1 uncultured Clostridia bacterium
TTTTTCTTTTGCCCTGCAAATATATCGGTAAGGAGTGATTTTTTGGCAAAAAGAAAAAAGGTTACACAAAAAGAGGTATGCGACGGCTTAAGGCGCCTTGCCTTCGGTGATATAAGAGACGCAGTAACTCTTTTGTACGAATCCGAGGAAAACATTATCAACATACTGCCCGAGCTTGATTTGTTCAACATCAGCGAAATCAAGCGACCTAAGGGCGGAGGTATGGAGATAAAGTTTTTCGACAGACTCAAGGCTATTGAAAGGCTAAACGAAATGGCGCAGGAGTCCGACATCACATCGCCGGTGTCGTTTTACACGGCGCTTGAAAGAAGTGCCCAGGCACTGAAGAAATCCGACGCGGAGGACTGTGATGAATAAATTTGTGCCGTTTTCAAAAAAGCAGCTTCGGGTGCTTAGCTGGTGGTGTGACGCCAGCCCCGACAAAAGCAGGCTTGGAATAATTTGCGACGGCGCAGTAAGGTCGGGCAAAACACTATGCATGAGTGTTTCGTTTGTAAGCTGGGCGTTTTATCATTTCAGCGACACGTCCTTTGCCCTTTGCGGCAAGACTGTTGCTTCTCTGAGACGGAATGTTGTGACGCCTCTTTTAGAGCTTTTAAATCAGCTTGGGTTTAAGACAAGCTACAAAATCAGCCGAAATGTGATTGAAATAACAAAATCAGGCATAACAAACCGCTTCTACCTGTTTGGCGGCAAGGACGAATCATCGGCGTCGCTCATTCAGGGTATGACGCTCGGCGGAGTTATGCTTGACGAGGTTGCGCTCATGCCGAGAAGCTTTGTTGAGCAGGCGCTTGCAAGATGCTCGCTCGAGGGCGCAAAGTATTTTTTCAACTGCAATCCGGAGCATCCTTATCACTGGTTTTACATTGAGTGGGTAAAACGACATGCAGAGAAAAACATGCTCTACATTCATTTTAGAATGGAGGACAATCCTTCCTTATCTGCACAGGTGATTGACCGATATAAAAGCCTTTACTCCGGAGCGTTTTACGAGCGCTTCGTTGAGGGCAAATGGGTTAGCGCTCAAGGGCTTGTTTATCCCATGTTTGATGCCGACAGGCACATCAGGGAATGTACCGGCAAAATCAGCAGCTACTATCTGTCCTGCGATTACGGCACGGTAAATCCGTTTTCGCTTGGACTTTGGGGAGTGTGTGACGGCAAGTGGTACAGGCTTGATGAATACTATCACTCCTCAAGAGATACGGGAGTTCAACTGACCGACGAGGAATACTATTCGCAGCTAAAGGCGCTTGTCGGCAACAGAAAAATCGAGGCACTCGTCATCGATCCCTCTGCGGCATCGTTTATCCAAACGGTAATCAGGCACCGCGAATTTAAGGTTATCAAGGCTAACAACGATGTTGCCGCAGGAATAAACAGAGTGTGCCAGGCGCTCAAAAACGATGAGATTTATTTTTCCCCCACCTGCAAGGACACTCTGCGCGAGTTTTCGATTTATCGGTGGGATGACAGCATCAAAAAGGACGCACCCAAAAAAGAAAACGATCACGCAATGGATGACATTCGCTACCTTGTATCAACCGTTATTGACAAAAGCAGCTTGCAGGGCGGCTTTGCATCCGTTGCAATAGAAAGGAAATGACGCTTTGAGATTATTAGATTTAAAAAACAAGAAAAATCAGAGCAAAGCAAATTCCGCCTGCGCCGTTCAAACATCTGCGGCGTCGTATCATCCATATTCAACTCTAACCTCGTATCAGCCGATGGGCATGCAGGCAAGGGTTTATCGCGATTTGAGAAATGCAATTCCTATTCTTGATGCAGCGGTAAACAAGATTGTTCGCCTTGCCGAAGGCTTTACGCTTGATACGGGTGACGACAGGCTAAACGAGCAAATCAATTCATTTTTTAACAACATAAATGTCGGCGGAAATCAAAGAGGCATTGCCGCGTTTGTTTCAAACTATCTCAATCAGCTGTTAACCTACGGCACGGCGCTCGGCGAAATCGTTATGTGCGACAACGGAATTTACGCACTTTACAATAGTGAGCTTTCGTTTATTGAGCTTAAAAGAGCAGCTAACGGAATTGATGTTGAGTTTTACAACAACAATCAAAAAATCGCATCGCCTGAGCTTATTCTCTATTCGGTACTGAATCCGGAGCCGGACAGTCTTTGCGGTACAAGCCTTTTAAGCGGATTACCGTTTGTGAGCGATATTTTAATGAAGATATTTAACACAATAGGCGAAAACTGGGAGCATGCAGGCAATGTGCGCTACGCCGTTACATGCAAGGGCGACAGCGACTCCGCCGCAAACGCACAGGAGCGCGCTCAAACAATTGCCGACGCGTGGAGCGAGGCTATGAGCTCTGCATCGGTAAAGGATTTCGTTGCAGTCGGTGATGTCAGCGTTAAGGTAATCGGCGCAGATAACACTGTCATGGACAGCGAAATACCCGTTAGGCAGCTTCTTGAGCAGATTATTGCAAAAACGGGCATACCGCCGTTTATGCTCGGACTCAGCTGGTCGTCAACCGAAAGAATGAGTACACAGCAGGCGGATATTCTTACATCTGAGCTTGAGTCGTACAGAAGAATTTTGACACCGATTATAACGAAAATCGGAAACATGTATCTTGCTCTTAACGGCATCGGCAAAAGCGTTAATGTTGTGTGGGACGACATCACGCTTCAGGACAGATGCGATGATGCAAAGGCGGCTCTGTACTACGCTCAGACAGAAAAAATCAAAACGGAGAGTGAACAATGATAGAAGGATATATCGAAAAAAGCTTTGATGCAACCGATGAGGAGCTTGAAAAAATCAACAAATTCACAAGAGCTCCCTTTGATGCAGACAGGCTTTACACCTTTTCCGTCGTGCTTTGCAGTAACGACATCGACAGGGACTTTGAAAGATTTTCGGTTGATGCGTTAAACGAGCTTGCCGAGCGCTTTATCGGCAAAACAGGAATTAAGGACCACTCCATGAAGTCTGCCGATCAAAAGGCAAGAGTTTATGACACATGGATTGAAAAATGTGCCGACAGAAAAACATCCGACGGCGAGGAGCTTTATCTCCTTAAGGCAAAGGCATACATGCTCAAAAACGATGAAAATATGCCTCTCATCGAAGAGATTGAGGCAGGCATAAAGAAAGAGGTTTCTATTTCCTGCGCTGTTGCCAAAAGCGTGTGCAGTATTTGCGGTACAGACAGAAAGGCATCACACTGCGAGCATATTGCAGGCAGAAAATACGGCGGTAAGACTGCTTTCAGGACATTAAGCGATATTACCGACGCATACGAATTCAGCTTTGTTGCAATTCCGGCTCAAAGAGATGCAGGTGTAACAAAAAAATTCAGCTTATTAAAAAAGGACAGTGATAGCATGACAGACATCATTAAAGCAATTAAGGCTTGTGACGAGGAGCTTGTTATGGACAAGTCACAGCTTAACAGCCTCAAAAGCTATATTGACAAGCTTGAGGATGAGGCAGAGGTCGGCAGAGCATGCAAAAAGGCTCTTGCAAATGAGGTTGTTGCGCTTTGCGCCGAGGCTATGCCCGAAATGGACATCAAAATTTTCGCCGGCGTTGCACAGGTTATGACCTCAAAGGAGCTTGAAGCATTCAAGTCGGCATTCAAAAAGTCAAAAAGCGCAGACTCGGCAAAATTACAGCTCGGCGCTCAGGCAAACAACAATTACAATTTTGACCAATTCAAAATATAACTTTCAGGAGGATTTTATTATGGCATACGATAACATTAAAATTGACAAGTCACTCTACACAACAGGCAAGTCTTTTACAGACGCACTCGAGGCGCTCGATCCGTCATCTAACTACAAGAACACAGAGCTTGAAGGTCTTGACGCATTTGAGCGCCAGCTTAAGAGATTTGACATCAAGGTGTCAGGTC
>CAMGDK010000130.1 GCA_946042285.1 uncultured Clostridia bacterium
ATTGATTACAGCTTATTTTTATGGTAATATAATCACATCATTTTAAGGAGGTTGATTTATGGAGATTAATTGTATTTCTATGTCCGTTAACGACATAATCTCTAAAATCGATGACGTTGTTTGGGGCTGGGGACTTATTATCCTCATTCTTGCAGCCGGTATCATTCTCACTGTTAGAACAGGATTCGTTCAGGTTTTCCACCTCGGTAAAGCACTTAAATTTATGGTTAAAAACGAGGAGGAGGGCGAGGGCGAGGTTACCTCATTCGGCGCACTTTGCACTGCTCTTTCCGCCACAATCGGTACAGGTAATATTGTCGGTGTTGCTACTGCTATCTGTCTTGGAGGACGAGGTGCATTATTTTGGATGCTTGTTGCTGCATTCTTCGGCATGGCTACCAAATACGCAGAGGGCTTTCTTGCTATCAAATATCGTGAGAACAAGGATGGTCATTTTTTGGGAGGTCCGTTCTATTATATTGAAAAAGGTATGGGCCCGAGGTGGAAATGGCTTGCAAAGCTTTTTGCTTTATTCGGAGCCTTGGCAGGTGTACTCGGTATCGGTACAATCACTCAAATCAACGGTATTGCAAGTGCCGTAAACGGCTTCTTTGATCCTAATGCACAGCACATCGCTTTTTCAATCGGAGAAAACAGCTACACATGGGCAACGGTTGTCGGCGGCGCTGTTGTAACGGCGTTTACCGCTCTTGTTGTTATCGGCGGAATTAAAAGAATTTCAAAGGTGTCCGAAATCGTAGTTCCGTTCATGGCTATTACATATATTGTATTCGTGCTCATTATTGTGTTTACTCACATAACTCAAATCCCTGCTGCCGTTGTCAGCGTTGTTAAGGGTGCCTTCAATCCGTCGGCAGTTGCAGGTGCAGTCACAGGTGTTACACTTAAGATTGCTATGCAAAAGGGTATCGGCAGAGGAATTTTCTCAAACGAGGCAGGTCTCGGCTCTGCTCCTATTGCAGCTGCTGCCGCTAAAACAAAGGACACCGTAAGACAAGGTCTTGTTACAATGACAGGCACATTCATTGACACAATTGTTATTTGTACTCTTACAGGTCTTTCAATAATCCTTACAAACTCCGACCTCAAGTACGTGGAGGGCTCTGTTGAGGGTGTCAACATAACATCGCTTGCCTGGGAAAGCGGATTGCCTTGGAATCCGAAAATTTCGTCATTTATCCTCATGCTTTGCCTTACATTCTTTGCATTCACAACTATTCTCGGCTGGGACTATTATTCTGAAAAATGCATGGAATATCTTACCGGCAGTCAAAAGGCAGTTAAGATATTCAAGGTTATATATATCATTGCAGTTTTTGTCGGTCCGTACCTCACGGTTTCGGCAGTATGGAACATTGCAGATATATTCAACGGCTTAATGGCATTCCCTAACCTTATCGCTTTGTTTGCACTCAGCTCAATTGTCGGCAAAGAGACGAAAAAGTATTTTGCAGAGAAAAACCACGACCTTAAGGAATTGTCAAAAACCAAATAAATTCATACACAAAAAGCCTCTCTTGAAAAGGAGAGGCTTTGTTTTTTACTAAAAAACAAGCGGGCGAACACTGTTCGCCCCCTACATGCTATAATATAATTATCCCTTGCTTTCATCCGCCGAAATACACCTGTGCGATTACTGCATAAATTTCTCTTGTTGCAAACGGCATAAATCCGTTCCATGGTGTTTTGCCCGAATAGCATGTGCATTCAAAGCCGCATTTTTCAGCAAGCTTTGACGCCCTGTACTCGTGAAAATCATTAGTAATAACAGTTATCCTATTCGTGTTAATATTGCACCTGCGCATTAAATCCATTGAATTTTTAAAATTTTCTCTTGTTGAGGTTGATTTATCCTCAATGTAAAGCCTGCTTGAATCAATACCCATTTCAACAAGCGAGTTTTTCATGCACTGCGCTTCGGTAATACTCTCTCCGTTTCCCTGACCACCGCTTAATATTGCAATCGCATTTTCATTTTCATTCAAAAAATCATAAGCGGCGTTTATTCTTATTCTTAAAAAATGTCCCGGATTTTCGCCGTTAACCTGACATCCTAAAACAACCCCAACATCGTTTGGTGCATTATCTCTGTCGCATTTTGAAAGAATTAACCCAAATGTTGTACCTCCAACGGCGATACAGAAGCAAAGAACAACTGATA
This sequence comes from uncultured Clostridia bacterium, assembly GCA_946042285.1. Lineage (GTDB taxonomy): Bacteria > Bacillota > Clostridia > Oscillospirales > Acutalibacteraceae > Eubacterium_R. Next base: position 2,183 of record CAMGDK010000130.1, read on the forward strand.
CTGCTCTTATTAAAATTCTTCCTGACTTTTTAATGTGTAGATTTTTAATAAAGGAATTTATCTTGTCAAACAAAGCAGAATATATTATCAGTATAAAAGCAATACCAAATCCTGTCAGTGTTCCAATATTAACCTCTCCAACAGTAATTACAGGACCTATGTACAACAAAATAATCACAAATGAAACAGCTACCATTACTGCTCTTAATATATTTCTAATCTTCATATTATCTACACTCATCCTTTCCTGTGTTTTGATTATATACAAGGCAGTGATTATTAGAAAGATTATTTTTGTAAATGATTTATTACTATACTATAAACAATATTTTCTTTTATTTTTGCCATTATTATGATATAATCAATTACGGAGGGAGAAATATGGAAGCTAAAAAGAAAAGCAAGGGACTTATGGCCCTTGGAATAATTGTTGCAATTATTGTCGCTATCGCAATTATTGCTACTGCTGTTATCAGCATCATGACAAGACCGATTGATGACAAGGACAAAAAGGCAATAGCAGTCGGCGGTATGCTTTCATCCGAGAGCATCGACTACAAAAGCGAGTCTGCAAAGGGACTCGAAAGACATCCCGTGATGAAAATAATGCAATTTATTTGGAAATTCTGCTACTATGGTGACACTGCAAAGCACGAGAAGCAGACTCCGCCCGAAAGCATTGTTAAAAACAAAAATATTCCGTACATTGATGACGGCAACCTTTATCATCAGCTTGATGTGTTCTATCCTGAGGGTACAGGTCCCAACGACAAGCTGCCTGTTATCATTGATATACACGGTGGCGGATGGATGTACGCTACAAAGGACCTTAACGAATACTACTGCTTGTCGCTTGCCGAAAGAGGATACATGGTATTTAGCATCAGTTACAGGCTTGCACCCGATGTAACCGTAAACGAGCAAATTCAAGACTGTGCAAGCGCATTAAAATGGATTAGCGACAACATGGCAAGCTATCCCTGTAACAGTGAAAAAATAATGCTCACGGGTGACTCTGCCGGTGGTATGCTTGCAATCTACGAGGCTGTCATTGCACAAAGTGAGGAGCTTCAAGATGTATTTAAAACAGAAAATCCTAACCTTAACATTGATGCACTTGTACTCACCTCTCCTGTACCGTATATGAAATCCGGCGGCGGATTGAGCGTTTACACAAAAATTCTTTGGGGTAAGGATTATAAGGAAAAGGATACATACGGCTACATGGACCTTGATGAGATAATTGACTATGCAGATGAGCTTGCACCTACATACCTAATTACAAGCAGCGGCGACTCTCTTGCAAATGCTCAAACTCACAAGACCTATGAGCTTCTTCAGAAAAAAAATATTCAAAGTGAGATTGTTGATTACGGCAAGGTAGCCGGTAAAAAGCTGCCTCATGTATTTAGTGTTCTCAATCCGTTTGACGAGGCAGGTAAAGCTGCTATTGACGAAGAGATAGCCTTCTTTGAAAAAGTAACAAAATAAAGAATTAGGGTAAGGGGCGTATGCCTCTTACCCTGTTTTTTACCTTCTTTCGTTGTCAAGCTTGATTTGTGTGGACCAATCTGACTGAATAGGTGCAGATGCTCTGACATTGCAGCACGCCTGAGCTACCGTATCATACACAACACCTGTACCCCTTGCGTCAGCGTTATAGTCAACTGCTCGGTCCTCACTGATTCCGTACTGCTTTGCCGTTTCGACTGCATCTATATTAGCACCG
>CAMGDK010000131.1 GCA_946042285.1 uncultured Clostridia bacterium
TGCCTCTTGTCTCGTGGGCTCGGAGATGTGTATAAGAGACAGATATTATATAAAGGTAATAAACTGTAAAAGGGGAATTTTACTATGAAAAGAAAGTCCGGTCTCAGCAAATTTAATTCATTTCTTGCTGTTGTACTTGTTATTTGCATTGCAGCAACTGCTTATGTAATCAACAAATATCCTGTTATCAAGGAGGGCGAGGACAACGCCGCTTCCGCAGAGGACGTTGCAACAATCGATGCCTTCGCAGCAGGCACATACGGCGGAATTGAGTTCAATTCAATCGAGGATGTTGTTGAGTATTACAACAAATGCTACGACTACACAAAGACACTCACTGCCGAATATGACGAAAACGGCGAGACAAAGACATACTACAAGCTCCTTGGCGATGAAAAGCTTGATGTCGGCAACCTTCTTGTTGAGGGCAAGTCAAACGACACAATTAACAAGCTTGTTCCGGGTATTGTAGGCGGTCTTTTCACAGGCAGCGTAAAGGGCCTTTCACCATCCGATAACAGAGATCCTAACTATGATACAAGAAATGACGGTCAGTACAACCTTACAACATCGGCACTTACTGCCGACGATGTTCTTGAGGCTAATGTTGTTGATAACGGCGACGGCACAATCAACATCACAATTCAGCCAAAGGGTGCTATTCTTTCAATGCCTATGGAGGACTCACAGGGTAGATTCTTCAACGTACTCGGCGATATTTCTTCAACAGTAAATCAGATTTCCGTTCTTTCATTCTCACAGGGTACTATTGATGAAAACTTTGTAGTTAACTACAAGGGCGGTTCAGGCACAGTAACAATCGACACAAAGACAGGCGAGGTTATTGCAGCTGATTACACAATGCTTGTTCACATTGATGTTCAGCACGCTAATGTGCTTGTTCTTAAGGACAAGAGTGCTTCACTTGACATCACATATTCAAACCACTACCCTGCTGACGACGAGTATCTTATGACCTCAAGACAGATGACAAGAAAGTAATTAAACAAAATATTACCGATGAGGCTTTATGCTTCATCGGTTTATTTTTTTGTCACTGCAACGATTTTTATACATATAATACTACGAGGTGATTATATGTGCGGAATTGCAGGAATACTATCAAGTGACATTGATTTGAGAGGTAAAAAATCAACAATAGAATCGATAAGCGATACATTGAAAATGAGAGGACCTGACGCGAAGGGCGAGTACATTACGCCGCGGTGCGCGCTGATACACCGCAGGCTGTCCGTGATTGATGTTGAAAACGGCGCACAGCCTATGCGCTTTGGCAAATACATTATCGTATATAACGGCGAGCTTTACAACACGCAGGAGGTCAAAAACGAGCTTATATCATTCGGCTACGAATTTGCGACAAGCTGTGACACGGAGGTTGTGCTTAAGGCTTATCACAAATGGAAGGAGGAAAGCGTCAAAAGGCTAAACGGTATTTTTGCCTACGCAATATACGACGAAAAGGAAAACAGTATTTTTATTGCAAGGGACAGAATCGGTGTTAAGCCGTTATTCTACACGCAGTCAAAGGGATTGTTTGCCTTTGCAAGCAGGATAAAAAGCCTGCTTTGTATTGACTCGGTCAAGCCGATTGTTGATGAAAACGGACTAAACGAAATATTTATGCTCGGTCCCGCTAAAACTATCGGCAATGCAGTTTTTAAGGACATAAAGGAGCTTGCGCCTGCATGCTGTTTGACATACAAAAACGGAAAAATGAGTATAGCAAGCTATTGGTCGCTCGTTGCAGAAGAGTGCAACGAAACGGCTGATGAGGCAATAGAGCATACAAAAACGCTTGTCACCGACTCAATAACTCGCCAGCTTGTAAGCGATGTGCCGCTTGCAACATTTTTGAGCGGCGGTCTTGACTCATCAATTATTTCAAAGGTTTCCTCCGACTGCTGCAGGGATAACGGCGATGTGCTAAACACATACTCCGTTGACTATACCGACAACGACATTTACTTTAAAAAGAGTCTGTTTCAACCCAACAAGGATTCGGATTACATTGACCTTATATCAAGCGCAATCGGCTCAAATCATCACAATGTTGTGCTTGACAACGCAGAGGTTGCCGATGCACTTGTTGAGGCTGCAAATGCAAGAGGTCTGCCCGGCTTTGCTGACATCGACTCCTCGCTGCTTCTGTTTTGCAAAGAGGTGAAAAAGGGCTTCACCGTTTGCCTTTCGGGTGAATGTGCCGACGAAATCTTCGGTGGATACCCGTGGTATTTTAGAAACGAGATACTGTTTGAGGACTGCTTCCCTTGGTCACGAAGCACTGCCGTTAGGCAAAGCATATTAAAGACCGACCTACTGCCTCACGGTGAGGAATATGCACGGCAGGCATATCTTGACACAATAAAAAATGTGTCCTGCCTTGACAGCGACACAAAGCGCGACAGGCGAATGAGAGAGATGTTCGTTCTAAATCTAAACTGGTTTATGCAGACACTGCTCACCCGCAAGGACGCTATGAGCATGGAGTCGTCGCTTGAGGTAAGAGTGCCGTTTTGCGATTATCGACTTGTTGAATATGCGTACAATCTGCCGTGGGATATTAAAGCCTTCGGCGGCAGAGAAAAGGGCATTTTGCGCAAGGCGTTTGAAAACGACCTGCCAAGTGAGATTGCGTGGAGAAAAAAGAGTCCGTACCCTAAAACTCACAACCCTGCATATTTAAAGCGTGTTTGTGAGCTGTGCAATGCCGCGCTCAACGACAAATCGACTCCCCTTTACGACTGGATAAACATTGACGAGATTAAAAGGCTTGCTCAAAATCCCGAATCGCTTACAGAGCCGTGGTACGGTCAGCTGATGAGAGCGCCGCAGATTTTGGCTTATATATTCCAAATTTATGTTTGGATAAAAAAATACAAGGTTGAGTTTGTATTATGAATATGATATAATTCAAGTGTACTTTAACAAAAGGATGTAAAAAATGACAAACGAAGAATATATAAAGGCAATAGAAATGAGGAGGTCGCGCAGGACATACAGTCCCCACCCTCTCGACCGTGCAACGCTTGATGTTATTCAGTCGCTCGTTGATGCCGTTAATCAAAATGCAGGGCTCCACTTTAGGCTCGTTGAGGACGGCAAGGCGCCGTTTACCATTTTTACCGGCAGCTTTTCGTACATTGCAGTGTGCGCACAGGACACGGAAAAAGCAAGAATTCAGTGCGGCTACTACGGTGAGTCAATCGTGCTTCAATGTGTGTATCACGGACTTGGCACCTGCTGGGTTACAGGCACATACGACGAAAACAAGGTATATGATGCGCTCGACATTCCTAAGGACGAAATGCTTTACGGCGTTATCGTTATCGGCAGGGTTAAGCCGAAGCTCAGCACAAAGGAAAAGATTATGTACAACGCTACGCATAAAAACAGTAAGACATATCAAAACATGTTTGATGTGTGCGATGCAAAGCTTCCGCCATACTATGAATATGCCATGCAGCTTGTTGAAAAGGCACCGTCTGCCACTAACAGACGACCTGTTCACTTTAAATATGAAAACGGTGTGATTTCCGGCAGTGTTGACACTCCGTACTCCGACAAGAGTATTGATTTCGGCATTGCACAGCTTCACTTTCAGCTCGGTGCGGCCGCAAAGGGACTTAAGGGTGAATGGGATTACACCGGCAGATTTTGCACCATGGATGACAAGGTTATAAAATTCCCTGAAAATAATGAGGAGGACAA
>CAMGDK010000132.1 GCA_946042285.1 uncultured Clostridia bacterium
TTACAATGATGTATAATATTGATGAATTAAAAGAAATAATACGCGAAAGACTTTCCGATTACAGATATTATCATTCGCTTTGTGTTGCACAAAGTGCAAGGGAGCTTGCAAAAAGATACGGTGCAAACGAACAAAAAGCAGAGGTTGCCGGTATTTTGCATGACGCTATGAAGGAGTCAGGCAAAAAGGAACAGCTTGAAATAATTAAAAAAGCTGGATACAGCCTTACACCGCTTGAACTCAGCAATAAGAAATTTTATCATCAGGTATCGGGTGCCGCCTTTGCCAAGTCTGTTGTCGGAATAGACGATGAAGAAATACTCTCTTCTATCAGATACCACACAACCGGCAGGGCAAATATGACTCTAATGGAGCAAATAATATATCTTGCTGATTTTATATCGGCAGATCGTGACTATGACGATGTTAATGTGATGAGAGCAAAGGTTGATATTAGTAAAGAGGAAGGATTGCTGTATTCTACTCGCTACACAATAGTATCTGTTATCAATAGCGGTAAAGTTCTTCATCCCGACACCGTAGATGCATATAATTGGATATTAACTGATTTTTTCAGTGATAATGGATAAAGGTGATAATATGACAAATAATAATGAAATTCTCAAAATTGCCGTGAAAGCAATAGACAGTAAAAAAGGTGAGAACATTGATGTAATCAAGATTACTGATTTAACAATTCTTGCCGATTATTTTGTAATTGCAACCGGTACAAGCAATACTCAGGTTCGTGCGTTGAGTGAAGAGGTTGAATTTAAGCTTGAAGAGCAGGGAATAACACCTCATCATGTTGAGGGCAGGAACACTCCTTGGGTTTGTCTTGATTACGGCTCAGTTGTTATACACATCTTCTATAAGGACCAAAGGGATTTTTACAAGCTCGAGCGTCTTTGGGAGGATGGAGAAAAAATAGATTTTACAAATTGTTTGGAGGATTAATTATATGGATTACAATTTTAAACAAATCGAATCAAAATGGCAGAATGTTTGGTACACTCAAAATACTTTTGCTGCTAAGGATGATTACTCACTCCCTAAGTATTATTGCTTGGTAGAGTTCCCTTATCCGTCAGGTCAGGGACTTCATGTAGGTCATCCGCGTTCATACACAGCTCTTGATATTGTTGCTCGTAAAAAGAGACTTCAGGGATATAATGTACTTTACCCGATGGGCTGGGATGCATTTGGTCTTCCTACCGAAAACTTTGCTATAAAAAATCACATTCATCCGGAGGAAGTAACAAAGAACAATGTTGCTCATTTCAAGTCACAGCTGCAGTCACTTGGCTTTTCTTTCGACTGGACAAGAGAGGTTAACACAACAGATCCGAGCTACTATAAGTGGACACAGTGGATATTCCTCCAGCTTTTCAAAAAAGGTCTTGCATATAAGAAAGAAATGGCAGTTAACTGGTGCACCTCTTGTAAGTGCGTTCTTGCAAATGAAGAGGTTGTTAACGGCGTTTGTGAGCGCTGTGGCAGTGAGGTTATAAGAAAAAATCAAAGCCAGTGGATGCTTAAGATTACAGAATATGCACAGCGTCTTGTTGACGACCTTGATGATCTTGATTTTATTGACAGAGTTAAGGTTCAGCAAAAGAACTGGATTGGTAGATCAACAGGTGCAGAGGTTGATTTCGGTACAACTTTAGGTGACACACTTACTGTTTACACAACAAGACCTGATACTCTTTTCGGTGCTACATATATGGTTATTTCACCTGAGCACCCTCTCATTGAAAAATGGGCAGACAAGCTTACAAATCTTGATGTTGTCAGAAAATATCAGGATGAGGCTGCGCATAAATCCGATTTTGAGCGTACAGAGCTTAACAAGGAAAAGACAGGCGTTAAGCTTGAGGGTGTTATGGGTATAAATCCTGTTAACGATACTGAAATTCCGATTTTTATTTCTGATTATGTACTTACTTCTTACGGTACCGGCGCAATTATGGCTGTTCCTGCTCACGATACTCGTGACTGGGAATTTGCAAAGAAGTTTAATCTTCCTATCATTGAGGTTGTTTCAGGTTCAAAGGTCGGCGTTGAGAATGAAGCATTTACCGATTGTGCAACAGGTATTATGACAAATTCAAGCTTCTTAACAGGTATGTCTGTTGAAGAGGCGAAGGTTGCAATTGTTGAGTGGCTTACTAAAGAGGGAAAAGGACATCAAAAGGTTAACTTTAAGCTTAGAGACTGGGTATTTTCTCGTCAAAGATATTGGGGTGAGCCAATTCCTATCATCAAGTGTGACGATTGCGGATATGTTCCCGTACCTGAAAGCGAGCTTCCTCTTAAACTCCCGATGGTTGACTCCTATGAGCCGACAGATACCGGCGAATCACCGCTTGCAAAGATGACTGATTGGGTTAACACAACCTGTCCTTGCTGCGGTAAGCCTGCAAAGCGAGAAACCGATACAATGCCTCAGTGGGCAGGATCTTCTTGGTATTTCTTAAGATATATGGATCCTCACAATGACAAACAGCTTGTATCACCTGAAGCAGTAAATTATTGGGGACCTGTTGATTGGTATAACGGCGGTATGGAGCACACAACTCTCCATCTTCTTTACTCTCGTTTTTGGCACAAGTTTCTTTATGATATTGGTGTTGTTCCGACAAAGGAGCCTTATGCAAAGCGTACCTCTCACGGCATGATTCTCGGTGAAAACGGCGAAAAGATGTCAAAGTCAAGAGGTAATGTTGTTAACCCTGATGAAATTGTTGATCAGTACGGTGCCGATACAATGAGACTCTATGAAATGTTTATAGGCGATTTTGAAAAGGCTGCACCGTGGAACAGCGACTCAATTAAGGGTTGCAAAAGATTTCTTGAGCGTTTTTGGAATCTTCAGGAGATTGTTAAGGATGGCGAAGAGTATTCTCCTGAGCTTGAAGCCTTGATGCACAAGACAATTAAAAAGGTTACAAACGACATTGACAATCTTAAATGCAACACTGCTATTGCTGCAATGATGAGCCTTATTAACGAGATGTATTCAAAGGGCGTTAATAAAGCAGAGCTTAAAACATTAACAATTCTTCTTAATCCGTTTGCACCTCATGTTACCGAGGAAATGTGGGAGGTTATGAGCTACGGCGGAATGGTTAATGAGGCAAAGTGGCCCGAATATGACGAGGAAAAGACTATTGAAAATTCTGTTGAGATTGTTCTTCAAATTATGGGCAAGGTTCGTTCAAGAATTACAGTCCCTGTCGATATATCAAAGGATGACGCTATCGCTCTTGCAAAGGCAGACGAAAAGATTGCTCAGGCAATCGAGGGCAAAACCATTGTTAAAGAGATTTACGTTCCGGGTAAGCTTGTAAATATTGTTGCAAAATAATCAATATTTTTTCATAAATTAGGAGAGCTCACATGGCTGAAAAAAAGATTTATACTGTCGCAACTGCACACCTTGATACTGTGTGGAGCTGGGATTTTGAGGAAACAATAAGTAAATATATTTATAACACTCTTGTTGATAATTTTAAGCTTTTCGAAAAGTATCCTACATATACATTCAATTTTGAAGGCTCGTACAGATACGAGTTAATGGAAGAATACTATCCCGAGCTATTTGAAAAAATGAAAGAGTATGTTAAGCAGGGAAGATGGAATGTTTGCGGTTCGTCTTACGAAAACGGCGATGTCAATATTCCTTC
>CAMGDK010000133.1 GCA_946042285.1 uncultured Clostridia bacterium
ATATTAGGATGATGGCGAAGAAAATCAGTCACGGCACTCCTCAAAGCGCCTGTACCCTTGCCATGAATAATTCTTATTTCTTCAATATTATTTAACACACACCTATCAATGAAAAGCGACAACTTGCCGATTGCTTCATCAACAGTGTCTCCCCTCATATCTATTTCGGTGGTAACATCACCGTCAGCTCTTGATGATGTACGGTTAAAATTATGACGAACAGGCTTAAGCTTTTCCTTAGGCTTATCCATAATCATAATGTCCGAAAGCTTAACTCTCGTTTTAAGGATACCTGATTTAACAAAAACAGTATCATTCTTAACCTCAATGATTTCGCCCTCGCCTATTCCTTTTATGATTACTCTGTCTCCTGATTTCGGCTCGCGAGGAAGCTTATAGTCATAATCCCAATTCTCAGCAATTTCGGCAGGATTGATAAGCTCGTCCATTTCACCCATTTGAGATTTAACTGCTCGCCTTGTTTTCCTTGCTATATCAACGGCATTTGAGCCGTCTTGCTCCTTTTTAAGCCTTTCAAGCTCAAGTAAAAACTCAGACGACTTACGCTTTGCTGCTTCAATAAGCTTCTCTGCCTCGCGCCTTGCTTTATCAATTTCACGCTGCTTTAATGTTTCAATCTTATCCTTTTCGCACTGTGCTTTTTGCTGAATTCTTTTTGCCTCTGCAGTCATTTCCTCGGCAATTTTTCTTTCGTTTTCAAGCTGTTGACGAGTAGCCTCAAGCTTTTCCAAAACAGATTCAAAGTCACGATTGTCAGAGGCAACCATTGACCTTGCTTTTTCAATTATGTCGGCATCCATTCCAAGATGCGCAGATATGGCAAAAGCGTTCGACCTACCGGGGACACCAATTAAAAGCTTATATGTCGGCTTAAGCGTTTCAACATCAAACTCACAGCAGCCGTTAGTTACTCCCTGTGTATCAAGAGCGTAAGCCTTAAGCTCTGCATAATGGGTAGTCGCAATTATTTTTGCACCCTTTTGCCTTAGCTTTTCAATAATTGAGACTGCAAGTGCCGCACCTTCGACAGGGTCTGTACCTGCGCCAAGCTCGTCTATTAGAATCAGTGATTTATCGTCTGCCTTTTTTGTTATATCAATTATATTTACAATATGAGATGAGAATGTTGAAAGCGACTGTGCAATACTCTGCTCGTCACCTATATCAACAAGCACTCTGTCAAAAACGGACACCCTTGACCTATCGGCAACCGGTATAAGAAGACCGCACATTGTCATAAGGGTAAGCAAGCCTACTGTTTTTATCGAAACGGTTTTACCGCCGGTGTTAGGTCCTGTAATAACAAGTGTATCATAGCCTTCTCCAAGCATAATATCCGTCGGGACTACCTTATTCTTGTCAATGAGCGGATGACGCGCTTTTTTCAAATTGATTATTCCCTCATTATTAAGCAGCGGCTTTGTCGCCTTCATTTTATAGGCGAGGTGTGCTTTGGCAAAGATAAGATTAAGCATAACAGCACTGTCGTATGAGCGCTTAATTGAGTCGGCAAATTCGCCTGCCTCGGCAGAAAGCTCAAATAAGATGCGCATTATCTCATCTCTTTCCTTGCCATGAAGGACTCGAATATCATTGTTTGCTTCAACAACTGCTGACGGCTCAATGAATACCGTTGCACCTGTTGAAGATGTGTCGTGAACCAAGCCGGGAACATTAGACCTATGCTCAGCCTTTACGGGAACAACAAACCTGCCGCTTCTTTGAGTGATGATTGCCTCCTGCAAATAATGCTGATAATGAGAGGAATGTATCATAGAGTCAAGCTTTTCACGAACTGAATTTTCCTTTGACCTTATCTTTCTTCTAATGTCCTTAAGCTCGGGAGAAGCATTATCCGAAATTTCCTCTTCACTAATAATACATGCAGTTATTTTTTGCTCAAGATATTTATTAACGGTAATACCCTCGAAGAAAAAATCAAGATTTGTTCTGACTGAGCTGCAATGACCGTGCCAATCGTTAAGAGCTCTGATTGCTCTTAAGCAATATGCTATATCGAGAAGCTCCTTTGCATTAAGCGATCCGCCTGCCGCAGCTCTGTGCAAAGGGTTATTAACATTCTTTAATCCCGAAAAAGAAGGCGCGCCGAAACGAGCCAGCAGGGAAAATGCATCCTCCGTTTGAGAAAGCAATCGTTCAACCTCTGCCATATCGGTTTCGGGCTTAATTGAACGGGCAATATCGGCAGCATCCTCGGCAGTACATTCCTGTGCAAGCTTTTCAAGTATTATATCAAGTTCAAGTGTTTTACAATTTTTATCCATATATGTACCTAAAGTCTATCTACGCTGTAAGGCTCTTATAAAATTCAAGGGTTGGAAATCGCCTTTGCGTTTGTGAAAGAATATATCTTTCGCTGATATTTGAAAGCAGCTCTAAATTTTCGCTGCTAAGATTAAACGAGTATATCTTTTTAGGCTCAGTCAAGCAGATAAATCTAATTGCAGTAATAACATTTTTAGGACATGCTACTGCTCCTGCCTTCGCGCAATTTTCACAATAAATACTGCCGTCAAGAGTATCAAAATACATAACATCACTCTCGTAAGCAGAGCATTTTGCACAGGCGAGAATATTCGGCATATATCCGCCTAATGACGCCAATCTGAATTCAACAGCTGATTTTATCAGTCTTATATCCTTATTGCCCTTACAAAGCAAATGAAGCGCATTGAGCATAACCGAGAGCATTTCATCCTCTGGCTGCTCCTCGTTGCCAAGCTCATAGGCAAGCTGTGCAAAATACTGTGCAGCGGCAAGGCGCTCAATATCCTTTCTTAAATCAAAGAACACCTCAATCGGCACGGCACCGTCAACTACAAATGCATCTCTGCCTCTGTACAGTGAGAAATCTGAATACGCAAAAAGAGAGGTGGAAGACGACAGGCGATTTTTAACCTGCTTTGCACCTCTCACAAAGGCTCTTACGATACCGTAATCCGCAGTAAGAAGAGTAACCAAACGGTCACTCTCCCCTATTGTCTGCTCCTTTATTACCAATCCCTTTGTTGTTGACATTATTATCTGCCTTTTCTTTTTCCTTGTATTTTAAATAATCCTGCACACTGCCGCTTGCAGTGAAGCTTAGCCATTCATTATCAATCATATTAACACCGCCGTTTTTATTTTATTCTATGGCGAAGTGTTTAATCGAGTGAAATTATGGCAATCACTTATTTGTTATCGAGTCCGAAATTGTGAATCAGTCCCTCTCTGTTGCGCCAATCCTCTTTAACCTTTACCCAGCAACGAAGATTGACCTTAATTTGAAAGAAATCCTCCAAATCCTGTCGTGCAAATGTTGAAATCTTTTTGAGCATTGCTCCGCCCTTGCCGATAACCATACCCTTATGGCTATCGCGCTCGCAGTAAATTGTTGCTTCAATATCAAGTATGTCCTTGTCGTCACGCTCTCGCATTTTTTCAACTGCGACCGCAATACCGTGAGGGATTTCCTTATCCATCAGTCTTAAGATTTTTTCTCTTATTATTTCAGCGGCGAGCACACGCTCAGGCTGGTCGGTAAGAGTATCGTCCGGAAAGAAATGAGGAGACTCGAATGCAAGCTTATCAAGTTCGTCAATTAACTCGTCAACATTGTCACCCTCCGACGCGCTTACAGGCACAACAGCAGTAAAATCATA
>CAMGDK010000134.1 GCA_946042285.1 uncultured Clostridia bacterium
ATTGCCTCTTGTCTCGTGGGCTCGGAGATGTGTATAAGAGACAGCAGCAAATTTACCGAAATAACGAACAGTATTCATGATTTGCATAATTATTCTCGATACTATTGACAAATGAAATTTTTTTGGTATAATTACTCTCAAGGCTGCAAATATGCCGTCTAATATAGCATAATTATGCATTTATGCATAAATTTGTGTGTATTCTTACAAACTGTATTTTATATGTCAAACGGGAGGGAATAATATGACATATTCACAAAGAGTATTGGCTGATCTTAAGGAAAAGAATTTTGACCAGCCGGAGTTCATTCAGGCAGCTCAGGAGGTACTTGAGGCACTTGCACCTGTGGTTGACACAAATCCAAAGTACGAAAAAACCGGACTTCTTGAAAGACTTGTTGAGCCTGAAAGACAAATTATGTTCCGTATTCCATGGGTTGATGATAACGGCAATGTTCATGTAAACCGCGGTTACCGTGTTCAGTTTAACTCTGCAATCGGTCCTTACAAGGGCGGTCTTCGTCTTCATCCGAGCGTAAATCTCAGCATCATCAAATTCCTTGGATTTGAGCAGATTTTCAAAAACAGTCTTACCGGTCTTCCGATCGGTGGCGCAAAGGGTGGCTCTGACTTTGATCCTAAGGGCAAGAGCGATATGGAAATCATGCGCTTCTGCCAGGCATTCATGAACGAGCTTTATAAGTATGTAGGTGCCGACGAGGACGTACCTGCAGGTGACATCGGTACAGGTGCTCGCGAGGTTGGTTATCTCTACGGTCAGTACAAGAAGCTTACAAATCGTTCCGAGGGTGTACTCACCGGTAAGGGCTTAAGCTTTGGCGGCTCACTTGCAAGAACCGAGGCTACCGGCTACGGTCTTGTGTATATTACAGAGGAGCTTTTAAAGGATCACGGCAAAAAGATTAAGGATGCAAGAATTGCTGTTTCAGGCTCAGGTAATGTTGCTATTTACGCTATGGAAAAGGCAACTCAGCTTGGTGCAAAGGTAATTTCATGCTCTGACTCAACAGGATATGTTATTGACGAAAACGGCATCGATGTTGAAGCTGTAAAGCAAATTAAAGAGGTTGACAGAAAGAGAATCAGCGAATACCTCAACTATCATCCAAATGCAACATATCACGAGGGCTCTGTTTGGGATGATATTGAGTGTGAGGTTGCACTTCCTTGTGCTACACAAAACGAAATCCGTAAGGAGCATGCAGAAAGACTTGCTAAAACAGGCTGCTATGCAGTTTGTGAGGGTGCTAACATGCCGACAGATGCAGAGGCTACACAGGTATTCCTTGACAGCAGTGTTCTCTTCATTCCCGGCAAGGCATCAAACGCAGGCGGTGTTGCAACATCTGCTCTTGAAATGGGACAAAACTCTATCCGTTCAAGCTGGACATTTGACGAGGTTGACACAAAGCTTAAGGGCATCATGATTAACATTTACTATCACATGAAGGAAGCATGTGAAGAGTTTGACGCAAAGGACAATTTTGTTGTCGGCGCAAATATTGCCGGCTTCATGAAGGTTGCCGATGCTATGATGGCTCAGGGTATCGTATAATTTATAACATAGTAAAAAGCCTCTTGATGTGTATTCTGCATCAAGAGGCTTTTTGTTTTATTTTATACACCTTTGTTTAATCCGCGAGCACTTAATATCTCGTTGTTGTAACGATATACTCTTGCAACACGCGACTGTATTCTGCACGGAATTTCGTAATTAAAGGAATACGCCTGATTTGAAAATTCCTCCATGGAAATGCAAGCGTCACCCTGAGCACCTATCAAAACTACCTCGTCATCAACGCTGCACGGAATGTCCGTAACATCGACCATAAACTGATCCATGCAAACTCTGCCGAGGATTTTTGCATACCTGCCGTTAATAATTACCCTGCCGACATTCGAAAGGCATCGCGGATAGCCGTCCGCATATCCAACGGGAATTGTGGCAACAATCGTTTTTTTCTCGGTTTTAAAGTCGCCTCCGTAGGATATTTCCCTGCCGGGCTCAAGCTCCTTGACATGCGAAATTCTTGTATGCCAGCTCATTACAGGCTTAATGTCTAACAGCGATGTGTCAACCTCCTGCGACGGATACAATCCGTAGGTAATTATACCCATTCTGCACATATCAAAGCACTCATCAAAATTCATAATTCCCGCACTGTTATTTAAGTGCTTTATCGGGATGCTTATATTCCTTTCCTCAAGCATTGTGCAAAATGCCTTAAACCTTTCTCTTTGCTTAACAGCCTTTGACAAATCAGCCTCATCGGCAGTTGCAAAATGTGAGAACAGTCCCTCCGCAACAATATTAGGCAGGGAAACTATTTTTTTACAAAGCTCTGCGCTTTGCTCGTTAACCTGCAAGCCGATACGGCTCATGCCTGTGTCTATACAAAAATGAAACGGTATTTCCTTGCCCTGCTTTACCGCCTCATTTGAGAGTGCAAGCGCATCATCCATTGAAAAAACAGGTATTCTTACATCATATTTTACAACGTCGGCATAGTCGTTTGGAAACACTCTGCCTAAAATTAAAATCGGAGATTTAATTCCGGCAAGCTTAAGCTGTACCGCCTCTTCAATGCAGGCAACGCCGAAAAAATCGCACCTATCATCAAGAAGCTTACCTATTTCCACTGCACCGTGGCCGTAAGCATCTGCCTTGATAACGCCGAGTATTTTAACATCATCGGCAAGCTTTCTTCGCACACTGTTGTAGTTATATTCAACATTATCTAAATCTATATTAACATGAGTCCTGTAATTCATTATTTTATCGCCTCGATAATACTAACTGTCGTGATGGCATTTTTCTCAAATGCTTCATTTAGCTTTTTGACAAAAAGCAGCGCCTTTTCACCGTCGCCGTGAACGCATACCGAATGAGCCTCAATTTCTATATCACTGCCGTCATACGCTTCAACCTTGCCCTCTTTTACCATTCTGACAACACGCTCAATGGCCAAGCTTTCATCGGTAATCATTGAGCCCTCAAGTGACCTCGGGCGCAGAGTGCCGTCTGCCTCATACGCTCTGTCGGCAAAAACCTCACTTGCATACTTAAGCCCCTTTGCCTTTGCCGATTCAATCATCTGTGAGCCTGAAAGAGCAAGCAAAATGAGATTGGGATTAAAGTCGATTATCGCATCAACGATAGCGTCTGCAAGCGCTCTGTCCTTTGCCGCCTGATTATACATAGCGCCATGCGGCTTAACATGTGTAATATTTGAAGCGAATGCACCGATTGCACCAAGCTGATACGCCGTAAAATCATAAACCTGCTTTGGTGTAACCTGCAAATTCGTTCTGCCGAAATTCTCCTTATCGGGATAACCGGGGTGCGCTCCGACATCGGTACTGCTTTCAATACATAAATCTATTGTTTTGTGCATCATTGAAGCGTCGCCTGCATGAAAGCCGCAAGCGACATTTGCACTGTTTATCATGGGAATTATTTGCTCGTCATACTGCGCACCTTCGCCCAAATCGCAGTTAAGATTTATTTTGTACATTGCTTTGCCACCTTAATATTTCAAACTAACATTTTTTACATCAGTAATAAACATGTGCCCCGGAGAATGAGTAATTGCAATAGGAGGCTTTGTCTGCATAACGGCGTTTTGAGGTGTAAC
>CAMGDK010000135.1 GCA_946042285.1 uncultured Clostridia bacterium
CACCTAAGCCTTCGTCGGCAGCGTCAGATGTGTATAAGAGACAGATATTTATTAGCTCCTGAGTATCAATATTCAGTATAGATGCAATCCTTTGTGCAGTGTGCATAATTAAGGAGGAGTCGTTTCTTCTGCCTCTCATGGGTACGGGTGCAAGATACGGACAGTCGGTTTCAAGAACAAGCCTATCAAGCGGTATTTCCTTTGCTACCTCAAGACTTTTTCTTGCGTTATTAAATGTTACGACACCGTTGAGTCCTATATACATACCGAGCCTGATTACTTCCTTTGCCATTTCCTTTGAGCCGGAGAAGCAGTGCACAACACCGTTTGGCTTCATTTTTTTGAGAATATCAAGCGTGTCGCCGTGTGCCTCTCTGTCGTGAACGATAACGGGAAGCTCAAGCCTTTTTGCAAGCATAATCTGTTCCTCAAAGAATTGCTTTTGCACCTCCTTAGGAGAGCTCATCCAGTGATAGTCAAGTCCGATTTCGCCGATTGCCACGCATTTTTTGTCGTTTGCAAGCTCCTCAATGCGCTTTAAATCCTCGATTTTTGCACCCTCAAGACATTCGGGATGAAAGCCTGCGGCGTAGTAGAAAAAATCGTGCCTTGAAGCAATATCACGATTTGCGATTGTTGTTTCTATATCACATCCACAGCTTACAACATAAGAAACGCCCTGACCTTGAAGATTTGATAAAAGCTCTTCTCGGTCAGGGTTGAATTGTTCATCGTCGTAGTGTGCATGTGTATCAAAGATATTATGATACATATTTACACCCTTTATCTGATTTTAGTACCTGCCGGCATACCGTCAACAAACAAGACCTTAACATCATCCTCGCTCACATCACCTGCAAGGAGCATACCGTTGCTCATTTCGCCGCAAAGCTTTGCAGGCTTAAGATTTGCAACGATAACAACGCTCTTGCCGATTAAATCCTCAGGCTTATACCACGGGGCGATGCCTGACACGATTTGCCTTGGTGTGTCCGTGCCATCGTTTACTGTTATTTTTAAAAGCTTCTTTGCCTTTTTGATTGGCTCGCAGGCAGTAATCTCTGCAACACGAAGCTCAACCTTAGCAAAGTCGTCAAACGCAATCTCGGCAAGTCCTTCAATTTCAGGCTTTGCCTGCGCCTTTTGAGCCTCCTCCTGCTTTTTGGCAATATCCTCAAGCATTTTATCGGCGTCAATTCTTTGGAACAAAGCCTCAGCCTTGCCAACCTTAACGCCGACCTTTGTTGCACCGAAGCCTTCAAGCGAGTCGTAATCCTTAATATCACAGTTCATTTGAGCAAAAATCTTTTCTGCTGTTTCAGGCATGAATGGACTGATGAGAACAGCGATGAATCTAATTGCTTCAAGCAGGTTGTACAGTACAGTGCCGAGTCTTGCCTTTTTGTCCTCGTCCTTTGCAAGTGCCCAAGGCATTGTTTCGTCAATATACTTGTTAGAACGCTTTGCAAGATTTAACACAGCCTCAATAGCATCGCTGACTCTGTATGTCTCAAAGCACTTTTCAACCTTCTTAACTGTGTCCAAAGCAAACTGCTTTAGCTCGTCATCAACCGCCTCGCAGTCGGTAGGTTCACAGATAACACCGTCAAAATACTTGTTTTGCATTGCGATGGTTCTGTTAACAAGATTACCGAGTGTGTTTGCAAGGTCGGAGTTAAATCTCTCGATAATTGTTTCGTAGGTTATAGAGCCGTCAGATGCATAAGGCATCTCGCTTAAAAGATAGTATCTAACGGCATCAACGCCAAGTAGCTCAACGAGGTCGTCTGCATAAATAACATTACCTCTTGACTTACTCATTTTGTCCTCGCCGAACAGCAGCCAAGGATGACCGAACACCTGCTTTGGCAACGGTTCGCCTAATGCCATAAGCATAATAGGCCAATAAATCGTGTGGAAACGAACAATATCCTTACCGATAATATGAACATCGGCAGGCCAATACTTTTTGTACATATCACTCGAACCGTCAGGGTCATAGCCGATAGCAGTGATATAGTTTGAAAGTGCGTCAAGCCATACGTAAACAACATGCTTGTCATCAAAGTCAACAGGGATACCCCACTTAAATGATGTACGGCTTACACATAAATCCTGAAGGCCGGGCTTAATAAAGTTGTTAAGCATTTCCTTCTTTCGAGCTTCGGGATAAATAAAGTTCTCGTTTGCTTCAATAAATTCCTCAAGCTGTTTTTGATATTTAGACAGCTTTAAAAAATATGCCTCTTCCTTTGCAGGCTTAACCTCTCTGCCGCAGTCAGGGCATTTTCCGTCAACAAGCTGACTTTCTGTCCAAAAGCTTTCACAAGGGGTACAGTACATACCCTCATAGGTTCCCTTATAAATATCACCCTGATCGTATAGCTTTTTAAAAATTTTTTGAACAACCCTTTCGTGATTTTCGTCAGTAGTTCTGATAAAGCCGTCATAGCTTGTACCCAGTAAATCGCAGATACCTCTGATTTCGCCTGCAACCTTATCAACATAAGCCTTAGGTGTAACGCCTGCTTCTTTAGCGTATTCTTCAATTTTTTGACCATGCTCGTCAGTGCCTGTCAGCATGAATACATCATAGCCCTGCAGTCTTTTGTATCTTGCAATGGCATCTGTCAAAACAATCTCGTAGCTGTTGCCGATGTGAGGCTTGCGAGATGTGTAAGCGATGGCTGTTGTAATATAAAATTTACCTTTATCTGCCACTTTTATTCCTCCTATTTAGATTAGTGATGCTGCACCCTTGTCAAGCATAAGTGTTACATCGGTGTGGAACTGTAAAACAGAAGCAGGGCACTGAGGAGTTACGTTACCGTCAATGAGCTGCTTGATAGCCTTTGCCTTGTTTTCGCCGATAGCGATAATAAGTATTCTCTTTGCCTGCATGATTGAGCCGATACCCATTGTAACCGCATGAGTAGGAACCTCGTCAATAGATTTGAAGAAGCGGCTGTTGTCCTTGATTGTACTCTCCTTAAGAGCAACAACATGGCTCCAACGCTGGAAGCTGTCTGACGGCTCGTTGAAGGCAATATGACCGTTTGAGCCGATGCCGAGAAGCTGAATATCAATACCGCCTGCAGCCTTGATTTTCTTTTCGTAATCCCTGCACTCAAGCTCAAGATCCTCTGCATTACCGTTGAGGAAATTGATATTCTCCTCAGGAATGTTTACATGGTCAAAAAGATTGTCGTGCATAAAGCGGTGGTATGAATTAACATCGTTAACATCAAGCTTGCAGTATTCGTCAAGGTTGAAGGTTGTTACCTTGCTGAAGTCAACTGCGCCGTTTTCAAAAAGCTTAATCATGTGACCGTAAGGCTTAAGCGGTGTTGAGCCTGTTGCAAGACCTAAAACAGAGTCAGGCTTTGCAAGCACCTGACCGCACATGTAGTTACCTGCGGCAATACCGATTTGCTCTTCGTTATCATATACTAATACGTTCATATTATCCTTCCTTTCGCTTTATCTGTCAAAGTATTATATATATTATAATCTAAATATTTCCTCTGTCAATGTATTTTTTCTTTGATATTGCCTTAACGGCTGAGTAAACCAACAAAAAGCCTATCGCACCGATAATTGCACCGAATGTATCAATGCACCAATCGGAAATTTGACATG
>CAMGDK010000136.1 GCA_946042285.1 uncultured Clostridia bacterium
TCAAGCTTGTTATTGACAATTATCCCGAGGGCAAGACAGAGGATATTGAGTGCGAGTACCACCCTGACCACCCCGAGTACGGCAGCAGGGTAATGCCGTTTTCAAAAGAGCTTTGGATTGAGCGCAACGACTTTATGATTGAGCCAATCAAGAAATACCGCCGTCTTTATCCCGGCAACGAGGTTAGACTCTACAAGGCATATTTCGTAACATGCACAGGCTACGACCTTGACGAAAACGGCGAGGTTACATGCGTTCACTGCACCTATGATCCTGAAACATTAGGCGGTGACTCACCTGACGGCAGAAAGGTTAAGGGTACTATCCATTGGGTATCGGCTGATGATTGCTCACCTGCCGAAATCAGACTTTACGACAGACTTTTCAATGTTCCAAATCCAAGCAACGAGGAGGGCGTAAGCTCGTTTGAGGACAACCTTAATCCCGACTCTCTCGTTGTTGCAAGGGGCTATGTTGAAAAAGCGATTGCCGACTGTGAGATTGGCGCAAAATATCAGTTCATGAGAAACGGTTATTTCTGCAAGGATCAGGACTCGAGGGACAGCGATATTCCTGTATTCAACAGGACCGTTGCGCTTCGTGACAGCTTTAAGATATGAATGAAATTAACATCGGCGATGTTTTTCGCCATTTTAAAGGAAATGTGTATAAGGTCATTGCGCTTGCAAGGGATTGCGAGGATTTGAGCGAGGTTGTCGTTTATCAAAATGTTGACAAGCTCGACACATGGGTTAGACCGCTTGACAATTTCCTTGAAACCGTTACAAGAGACGGTAAATCGTTCAAACGATTTGAAAAAATTGATGAGTAATCAGGTGAATATTTTGAGCATTAGAAATGATATAAAAAATATTGCAATCATTGCCCATGTTGACCATGGCAAAACAACACTTGTTGACGAGATGCTTCATCAAAGCGGCATCTTCCGTGACAACGAGGCGGTTGCAGAAAGAGTAATGGATTCCAACGACCTTGAAAGAGAGAGGGGAATTACAATTCTTTCAAAGAATACATCAATTCACTATAAGGACACAAAGATAAATATTGTTGACACTCCCGGTCATGCCGATTTCGGCGGCGAGGTTGAGCGTATATTGACGATGGTTGACGGCGTTTTGCTTCTTGTTGATGCGTTTGAGGGCTGTATGCCGCAGACTCGATTTGTACTTAAAAAGGCGCTCGGTCTTCACAAAACCCCGCTTGTCGTTGTTAACAAGGTTGACCGTGACGGCGCAAGACCGCAGGAGGTTGTCGATGAGGTGCTCGACCTCTTTATCGAGCTTGGAGCGGACGACGACCAGATTGAATTTCCTGTCGTTTACGCCTCTGCAAGAAACGGATATTCAAGCCTTGATCCCGATGCAAGAGAGGGTGACATGCGACCGCTTCTTGATGCAATTCTTGAGCATATTCCGTCACCGAGCGGCGACGCCGACGGACCTGCGCAGATTTTGTTCAGCTCGCTTGAGTATGACGAGTATGTCGGCAGAATAGGTGTAGGCAGAGTCGAAAGGGGTAAAATCAAGGTTAACACTCCTTATGTTCTTTGCAGGCAGGACGGCACACAGCAGAATGTTAAATTCTCAAAAATCTATCAGTTTGAGGGACTCAAGAGAGTTGACTGCGGTGAGGCTGAGTTCGGCGACCTCGTTTGCGTTTCGGGTATTGCCGACCTTAATATCGGCGAAACTGCGTGCGATCCCGAGCATATTGAGCCGCTGCCGTTTGTTAAAATTGACGAGCCTACAATCGCAATGAATTTCATTGTTAACGATTCACCGTTTGCAGGCCGTGAGGGTAAATTTGTCACCTCCCGTAATCTCCGCGAAAGGCTCTTCAAGGAGGTTGAAACCAATGTTTCAATGCGAGTTGAGGAAACAGACTCAATGGATACCTTCAAGGTGTCGGGCAGGGGTGAGCTTCACCTTTCGATTCTTATTGAAACAATGAGGAGAGAAAATTACGAATTTCAGGTTTCCAGACCTCAGGTTATTCTCAAAAAGGGCGACAGAGGTCAGGTGACAGAGCCGGTAGAGCTTGCAATTATTGAGGTGCCGGAGGAGTATGTCGGCACGGTTATGGAAAAGCTTTGCTCGCGCAAGGGCGAGATTGAGAATATGGACACCCGCTCAACCGGTATGACTCATATTGAAATCAAAATCCCGTCAAGAGGACTTATCGGCTACCGTTCGGAATTTCTTACAGACACGAACGGCAACGGTATCATGAATCAGCTTTTTGTCGGATACGAGGATTATAAGGGCGATATAGAAACAAGAAGCCGCGGCTCAATCGTTGTCCACGAAACAGGCACAACCACAGGCTACGGTCTTTGGAATACGCAGGACAGAGGCAAGCTCTTCCTCGGTCCCGGCGTTGAGGTTTATGAGGGCATGATTTGCGGCGAATGTGCAAAGGACGAGGATATAGTTTGTAATGTGTGCAAGAAAAAGCATGTTACAAATACAAGAGCAAGCGGCAGCGATGAGGCGCTGAAGCTTGTACCTCCGACAACGCTTTCGCTTGAGCAGAGCATGGAGTTTCTTGCAGACGATGAGCTGCTTGAGGTCACACCGAAGTCAATCCGCTTAAGAAAGACAATTCTTGATAAATCACTCCGCCTAAAAGCAGAAAGCAGAAATAAATAAGGCATGCGCCGACATTTTATATAGCAACAAAAAAAGAGGATAGCCGAAGCTATCCTCTTAATTTTATGTTGTTTTATCGCTATGTAATCAGTCCATCTCAGCGATTGCAGCCTGTGCAGCAACGTAAGAATGTAGTAATTCACCATAATGAATTTCTAACACTACAAATAAATAAAACAATCATATTGCATTTTTCGACATGTGTGTGATATAATATTAATGCCAAACTAATTAAATATGCAAGGTGGTATTTTTTCTTAGGAATATTATACCCTTTTTCCCGAATTCGGTGAATTTGATAAAAACGCAAATTCCACTATGACGAATTCGGTTTATACCATTTTGCATAATTAGTTTGGCGACTATCGGAGTTTGCGCTTTTTGTGCGGCTACTTCGGTAGCCGCATTTTTGTTTTTAGGAGGAAGTTAAATGGCACAGATTGCCGAAATCATTAAGTATGAAGGCGACAACAGTACCTTCATATGGAAGCATCCGTGCGAGGATTTTAACACGACCACTCAGTTAATCGTGCACGAAAGTCAGGAAGCGATATTCTTTATGAACGGACAAGCGCTTGACTTGTTCGGTCCTGGACAGTACACACTTGAAACTCAAAACATCCCGCTACTCAGAAAATTTATCAACATTCCCACCGGTGGCGAAACACCTTTCCACTGCGAAGTTTATTTTATCAATAAAACAGAGCAAATGGCCATTAAATGGGGTACTGACAGTAAAGTTCAGTATGTTGAACCTACATATAATTTCCCATTGTCTATCGGCGCATCCGGTGAAATGGCACTTAGCGTGGAGGATTCCCGAAAACTGCTTGTAAAACTTGTTGGCACCGAACGTGTTTTTGATAGAAATCAACTTACTACATTCTTCCGCGCTTTCTTGATGACAAGGGTTAAAACCTACATCGCACAGGAAATGAAAGCAAGTGCTATCAATATATTTGAGATTGAT